>JBOGDU010000279.1:0-3536 GCA_050743145.1 Jiangellaceae bacterium
CTGTCACCCCGATCCCGACGCCTGGCGCAGGTGCTTCGAGGAGTTCGGCTACGGGCACTCCTACGAGCAGGCCCGGTCGCGGTGGCGACTGGCCGAGGCGCTGCTCGCGGTCGACCAGCGCGACGCAGCCGGGTCCGCAGCGCGTGCCGCGCATGAGACCGCGGTCGGTCTCGGCGCCCGGCCGCTGCAGAACGCGATCGAGTCCCTGGTTCGCAGGGGCCGGCTCGACGCAGGCATCCCGGAGATGGTGTCTTCCGACACCGGCGGGCTGACCCCCCGCGAGCGCGAGGTCCTCGCCCTGCTCGCCGAGGGCCGCACCAACCGGCAGATCGGCCAGCAGCTCTACATCGCCGAGAAGACCGCGAGCGTCCACGTGTCGAACATCCTGGCCAAGCTTGGCGCGTCCGGTCGCACCGAGGCCGTCACCCTCGCCCACCGCCGCGGCCTGCTCGACACCTGACCGTCGCCCCTCAGAGCCCAGGGCCAGTCGACCGGCGCGTCGCCCAAGACCGGCACGATCTTGATCGATGTGAGATACGCACCCAGGCCGCGTGAGGCTGGTGTCGCAATGGCGTCCCCACGCCCGATGCGCCATGCCTCGCGCTAATGGTCGGACGACCCTGGGCTCCACCCGAGTTCGGCGAGCACCGCCAGGTCGTGGTGATCCAGCGTGGCGGGGTCGAGACGATCGAGCAGGTCGGGTCGCCGCTCGGCGGTACGGCGCAGGGCCTCGTCCCGACGCCAGCGGACGATGTTGGCGTGGTGGCCGGACAGCAGGATCTCGGGGACGTCGCGCCCCCGCCACGAGGGAGGCTTCGTGTAGACGGGGTACTCGAGCAGACCGTCTCGGCCGTGCGACTCCTCGACCAGCGACTCGGGGTTGCCGACGACGCCGGGCAGCAGGCGTGTGACGGCCTCCAGGACGACGAGAACGGCCGCCTCTCCACCGGTGAGCACGTAGTCGCCGAGTGAGATCTCGTCGACGGGCATCCGGGTTGCCGCCTCCTCGACCACGCGGGCGTCGATGCCCTCGTAACGGCCGCAGGCGAAGACGACCCACGGCTCGCCGGCCAACTCCTCCGCCACCCGCTGGCCGAACACCCTGCCTGACGGGCTCGGAATCACCAGCCGCGGAGGTGGATCTGCGGCGGGCGGCACGATGGTTTCGATGGCGGCACCCCAGACGTCGGGACGCATCACCATTCCCGCTCCCCCACCGTACGGAGTGTCGTCGACGCTGCGGTGGCGGTCGGTGGCCCAGCCGCGCAGGTCGTGCACGTTCAGGTCGACAACGCCGGCCTCGCGCGCCTTGCCCACCAGCGACAGCGCGAGCGGCGCCAGGTAGTCGGGGAAGATGGTGACGACGTCCACTCTCATGGGGTTGCCTCGTCGTCGAGCAGGCCGGCCGGTGGGTCGAGGACCACACGCCCCGCCGCGAGATCGACCTCGGGAACAAGGTCGGCGACGAACGGCACCAGCGCCTCGCGGGCGTGCGGCCGGCGGACCACGAGCAGGTCCTGACCGGGCAGGTGCAGTACCTCGGCGACCTCGCCGAGCTCGTCGCCGGCCGCTGTGACGGCTCGGAGCCCGACGAGATGGTGGTCGAAGAACTCCTCCGGGTCGTCCGGGCGCTCGTCGTCCCCGATCTCCGCCTGCAGGTGCACCCCCCGCAGGCCTTCGGCGCCGGCGCGGTCGGAGACGCCGTCGAAACGAACCAGTAGCCGGCCCGAGTGCCACCGTGTGTGCCCGACGACGAGGGGTCCCGCCCCTGCCGGCTCGGTGGTCAGGCGGGCGCCGTCTACGAATCGCAGCTCGGGCGAATCGGTGCGGACGTCGACGCTCACCTCACCGCGGATGCCGTGGGCGCGACCGACCCTGCCCACTGTCACAAGCACCGCACACCTCCAGCGCCATCAACCCCCATGATCATGTCGATTTTGCTGCCCCGTCTGGCAGCAGAATCGACATGATCATGGGATCAGGGCGACGACCTAGCGACCGTCGACGTCCACGAAGTCGATGCGTACCCCACCGCCGGCGATCGCAGCGAGGACAGTGCGGAACGCCGTCGCGGTCCGGCCGCCGCGACCAATGACCTTGCCGAGGTCGTCGGGGTGGACGTGGACCTCGAGCAGGCGGCCGCGCCGTTGTTCCCGCGTGCGGATGGAGACGTCGTCGGGGTGTTCGACGATGCCTCGGACGAGGTGCTCGAGGGCCTCGGCGAGCACGGCCTCAGGCCTCGTCGGCGGAGGAGGCGTCGGCGCCGGTGCCGCTCTCAGCGGCCGGCTCGGCCACGTCGGTGTCGGCGGCCTTGTCAGCCTTCGCGGCCGCATTGGCCTTCGCCGGCTTCTCGACCTTCGGCTTCTCGACCTTCGGCTTCTCGGCCCTCGCCGGCTTCTCGGCCCTCGCCGGCTTCTCGGCCCTCGCCGGCTTCTCGGCCCTCGCCGGCTTCTCGACCTTCGCCGGCTTCTCGGCCGCCTCCGCGCTCCCAGCCGTGTCCGTCTCCGCCACGGAGGTGGCAGTGTCTGCCTTCTCCGCGGCGCCAGGCGACTCGGACTTCTGCGTCGCCTTCTTGGCTGCCCGCTTCCTCGTCGTCGTGGCTCCGGTCTTGGGCTCAGCGTGCGCTTCGGCCAGTGCAGCGTCGAAGCGCGCCCGCTTGTCGACCTTGGCTTCCTTTGTCTTCAGCGTGCCGTCAGCGCCGGGCAGGCCCTTGAACTTCTGCCAGTCGCCGGTGACCTTCAGGATCGCCAGGACCGGCTCGGTTGGCTGCGCACCGACGCCCAGCCAGTACTGGGCGCGCCCAGAGTCGACGTGGATCAGGCTCGGCTCTTCCTTGGGGTGGTACTTCCCGATCTGCTCGATCGCCCGCCCGTCACGCTTGGTGCGCGCGTCGGCGACGATGATTCGGTACTGCGGGTTGCGGATCTTGCCCATCCGCTTCAACTTGATCTTGACAGCCACGGGTGTGGAGTCTCCTGTGTCGTAGCACGGATGAGCCGCCGTCACAGGGTGGGGCACCGGCGCCGGCGTCTCGGGTGGACCCGGCGTCCGCGGGTGAGAGGGTCCGCGCGGTCACCGGTTCAGCGGTCATTGTGCCAGACCGTTCGACGCATACCCAACTGCTCAGCCGCTCATCGCCTCGATGACGGCGTCGACCTACTCGGGAGAGGTCACGATGCTGGCCCGAACCGGACGTCGGGCTCTGCATACGGCGTCATGCCCGGCCGATATCCCGGCGTCATACAGGGATCATGCCAGCGGCGGTCTTACGAAAGCTCGACGCACAGGAGCTCAGCGGACGACTCGACCGCGCAGAATGATCCGCTCCGGGCGGAGCAGCGTCTCCGGCTCGACTACGGGGTCGGCGGCATAGACGGTCAGGTCCGCGACGGCACCTGGAGTCAGCGCGCCGGATCCGCCCAGCAGGTAGGCCCGGGCCCGCCACGACGCAGCAGCGACGGCGTCGGTCGCCGGGACTCCGGCCCGGATCAGTTCGAGCACCTCGCGGGCCACGAGCCCGTGTGGCAGGACCCCGC
>JBOGDU010000280.1:0-7614 GCA_050743145.1 Jiangellaceae bacterium
GTCGGAGAGCGCGGCCGGTCCGGAGGCGCCGGGCGCCCCGGGGGCGGCGGTGGCTTCGGTGGCCGACCCGGTGGCGGTGGCGGTCCCGGCGGCGGTGGTTTCGGTGGCCGTCCCGGTGGCGGCGGGCGAGGTCGTGGTGGCACTGCAGGTGCGTTCGGCCGTCCCGGTGGCAAGCCGGCCCGCGGTCGCAAGAGCAAGCGGCAGAAGCGCCAGGAGTACGACAACATGCAGGCGCCCGCGATCGGTGGCGTGCGGGTACCCCGGGGCAACGGCCAGACGGTCCGCCTGCCCCGCGGTGCCTCGCTGACCGACTTCGCCGAGCGGATCGACACCGAGGCCGGTGCGCTGGTCCAGGTCCTGTTCCATCTCGGCGAGATGGTCACCGCGACCCAGTCCGTCGACGAGGACACCTTCCGTCTGCTCGGCGCCGAACTGGGCTACGACGTCCAGGTGGTCTCGCCGGAGGACGAGGACCGCGAGCTGCTGGAGTCGTTCTCGATCGACTTCGAGGCCGAGGAGGACGAGGACGCCGAGGCGCGTCCGCCGGTCGTCACGGTCATGGGCCACGTCGACCACGGAAAGACCAAGCTCCTCGACGCGATCCGCAACGAGAACGTCGTCGAGGGTGAGGCCGGCGGCATCACCCAGCACATCGGCGCCTACCAGGTGCACGTCGACCACGAGGGCGAGGATCGCGCGATCACGTTCATCGACACCCCGGGTCACGAGGCGTTCACCGCCATGCGGGCCCGCGGTGCGCAGGTCACCGACATTGCGATCCTGGTCGTCGCGGCCGACGACGGCGTGATGCCGCAGACGATCGAAGCGCTGAACCACGCCCAGGCCGCCGAGGTGCCGATCGTCGTGGCCGTCAACAAGGTCGACCTCGAGGGCGCCAACCCGGCCAAGATCCGCCAGCAGCTCACCGAGTACGGCCTCGTTGCCGAGGAGTACGGCGGCGACACCATGTTCATCGACGTCTCCGCCAAGCAGCGGATGGGCATCGACAAGCTGCTGGAGGCGGTCATCCTGACCGCCGACGCCGCCCTCGACCTGCGGGCCAACCCGAAGATGGCGGCCCGCGGTGTGGCCATCGAGGGTCACCTCGACAAGGGTCGCGGCCCGGTCGCGACCGTGCTGGTCCAGCGGGGCACGCTGCGCGCGGGCGACGCGATCGTCACGGGCCAGGCGTACGGGCGCGTTCGCGCGATGCTCGACGAGTACGGCAATGCGCTGGAGGAGGCGGGCCCGTCGCGTCCGGTCCTGGTGCTCGGCCTGACCAACGTGCCGGGTGCGGGCGACAAGTTCCTCGCCGCCGACGACGACCGCACCGCGCGTCAGATCGCCGAGAAGCGCGAGGCCATGGAACGCAACGCGTCGCTGGCCCGGGCCCGCAAGAGGGTCACGCTCGAGGATTGGCTGGAGCAGAGCAAGGTCGAGACGCTCAACCTGATCATCAAGGGTGACGTCTCCGGTTCCGTCGAGGCCCTCGAGGACGCGCTGCTCAAGATCGACGTCGGTGAAGAGGTCACGCTGCGGATCATCCACCGCGGTGTCGGCGCCGTCACCGACAACGACGTCAACCTGGCCTCGATCGACCAGGGCATCATCATCGCGTTCAACGTCCGGGCCTCGAAGAGCACCGAGCAGCTCGCCGAGCGCGAGGGCGTCGACGTCCGCTACTACTCGGTGATCTACCAGGCGATCGACGAGATCGAGTCCGCGCTCAAGGGCATGCTGAAGCCCGAGTTCGAGGAGGTCTCGCTCGGCTCCGCGGAGGTACGGGAGGTGTTCCGCTCCTCGAAGTTCGGCAACATCGCCGGGTGCATGGTCACCAGCGGGCTCATCCGGCGCAACGCCAGGGCCCGGGTCGTGCGCGACGGCGTCGTCGTCGCCGACAACCTGTCCATCGAGTCGCTGCGGCGCTTCAAGGACGACGCGACCGAGGTGCGCGAGGGCTTCGAGTGCGGCATCGGCCTGGGGTCGTTCAACGACATCAAGGTCGACGACCTGATCGAGACCTTCGAGATGCGCGAGAAGCCCCGCACCTGACGGCCTCCGAGATTGATCACGTCAAGAGGGTTCGTACGGCCTTTGCCAGGTCTTGAGACCTGGCAAAGGACCCAGGCACCCTCTTAACGTGATCATTCAGAATGCGGCCGGGGAGGACGGACATGTTCACGGGAACGCTGAGCCTCGATGTGCTGCTCGGCGACGTGCGCTCGCTGAAGGAGAAGCGGGCCGTGGTCCGGCCCATCGTGGCCGAGCTGCGGCGGCGGTTCTCCGTCGCGGCCGCCGAGGTTGGCGATCTTGACCTGCACCGGCGGGCGCAGATCGGGGTGGCGGTGGTGGCCGCAGAGGCTCGGCACTGCCGCGACGTGCTCGACAACGCCGAGCGGCACGTGGCGGGCAGGCCCGAGATCGATCTCCTGTCAGCCCGCCGCACCCTGTACTCCAGCACCGACGACCCCGTCCCGTCCCCATGATCATGTCGACTTTGCTGCCTGGGGAGGCAGCGAAGTCGACATGATCATGGGCGGGATGACGACGACCGAGGAGGAGGACGACGTGGCCGACCGAGCCCGCGCCCGCAAGCTCGCCGACCGGATCCGCGTGATCGTGGCCGAGACCCTGGAGCGGCGGGTGAAGGACCCTCGCCTGGGCTTCGTCACGGTCACCGAGGCGCGGGTTACCGGTGACCTGCACGACGCCACGGTCTTCTACACGGTCTACGGCGACGACGCGGCGCGTGCCGACACAGCGGCGGCCCTGGACAGCGTCAAGGGCCTGCTTCGCTCCGAGGTGGGGCGGCAGACCGGCGTGCGGTTCACCCCGACCCTCACCTTCGTCGCCGACGCCGTCCCCGAGAACGCCGCCCGCATCGACGATCTGCTGCGGAGGGCGCAGGAGTCCGACGCCGAGGTCGCGCGCACCGCGGCGGGTGCGTCGTTCGCCGGCGAGGCCGAGCCCTACCGGACCCCCGGCGACGACGCGGACGCCACCGAGTGAGCGGATCCGCACCCGACGGCCTGGTCGTCGTCGACAAACCGGGCGGCCTCACCTCGCACGACGTGGTCGCCGGCGTCCGGCGGCTGGCCGGCACGCGCAAGGTGGGACACGCCGGGACCCTCGACCCGATGGCCAGCGGCGTGTTGGTGTTGGGCCTGGGGCGTGCCACCAGGTTGCTCGGACACCTGGCGCTGGCCGAGAAGGCCTACGCCGCAACCATCCGGCTCGGCGCTGCCACGGTCACCGACGACGCCGACGGGGAGACGATCAGCGGATCCGACGCCTCGCGTGTCTCCGACCGCGCACTCGCCGCGGAGACGGCCGCGCTCACCGGCGACATCCGGCAGGTGCCGAGTGCGGTGTCGGCGGTCAAGGTCGGCGGGGTGCGCTCATACGCCCGCGTCCGCTCCGGTGAGCAGGTCGAGCTCAAGGCTCGGGCGGTGACGGTCCGACGCTTCGCGGTGGTGGCCGTGCGCCGCGCGGCCTCGTTCGCGGACGTCGACGTCGAGGTCGAGTGCTCGTCGGGCACCTACATCCGGGCGCTGGCGCGCGACCTGGGCGCCGCGCTCGGCGTCGGGGGCCACCTCACCGCGCTGCGCCGCACGCGGGTGGGCCCGTACAGCCTCGAGGCGGCGCGGACGCTCGACGACCTCGAGGTGGATCTGGACCTGATCTCCCTCGAGGAGGTCGCAGCGGCGACGTTCCCGCGGCTCGACGTCGACGCCGACACCGCTCGCCGGGTGGCCCACGGAGCACCGCTTCCGAGGACCGGCCTGGGACCCGGACCCGTCGCCGTGTTCGGCCCCGACGGGACGCTGCTGTCCCTGGTCGAGGACCGCGGCCCGCGGGCCAAGCACCTCGCGGTGTTCGTCGGATGAGACGTCCAGGTGACCCGGCTGCGCCGATGCAGATCGACCGGAGGGAAGGACGACAGTGAGCGTCTGGCATTCGCCGACCGAGGTGCCGGGCGACCTCGGGGAAACCGTGGTGACCATCGGCGTCTTCGACGGCGTGCACCGCGGTCATCAGATCGTCGTCGGCAGGGCTGCGGAGGCGGCCGCGGAACTGGGCCGGCCCGTCGTGGCCGTCACCTTCGATCCGAACCCGGTCGTCGTCGTGCGGCCCGAGGTGGCGCCGCCGTCGCTGCTGCCCGTAGCCGCCCGGGCAGCGCTCCTGCGCGACGCCGGCGCGGACCACGTGTTGGTGCTGCCTTTCGGCAGGGACCGCTCGGAGCAGAGTGCCGAGGACTTCGTCGAGGAGATCGTGGTGGGCCTGCTGGCCGCCCGCGTCGTGGTCGTGGGCACGGACTTCCGCTTCGGTCATCGCGCGGCCGGCGACGTCGCACTCCTCCAGCGGATGGGCCGCGACCACGGCTTCCGGGTCGACGTCGTCGGCCCGGCCGGCGACGACAGGGTGCTGCGGTGGTCGTCGACCGACATCCGCCGGTACTGCGCGGAGGGCGATGTCGCGGCGGCGGCCCAGGCGCTCGGCCGGCCGTTCCGTGTCGAAGGGGTCGTGGTCCGCGGCCACCGGCGGGGTCGGGCGATGGGCTTCCCGACCGCCAACGTCCCCGCACGCGAGGGCGAGGTCGTCCCCGCCGACGGCGTGTACGCCGGGTGGCTGACCCGCCTGGACGAGAAGGACGCGCCACCGTGGCCGGCGGCGATCTCGGTCGGCACGAACCCGACGTTCGACGGGGTCGAACGCACCGTCGAGGCCTACGTCCTCGACCGCGACGACCTCGAGTTGTACGGCGTTCCGGTGGCGGTCGACTTCGTCGGGCGGATCCGGGCTCAGGTCCGCTTCTCCGACATCGACGAACTGGTGGCGCGGATGCACCGCGACGTCGACGAGGTCAGGGCTCTGCTGGCGCTCTGACCTGGCCAGTTACCACCGCCCGCAGCAGCGTCGATTACGCCCCGAGGTCGCGTGACTGGTAACCTGGCACCCGCCGTCAGAACGGCCGCGGACCAACAGTGCCCCGGAGAACTCGCCCGGGAGCGCCGCGCAACGACATTCTGGTAAGGAGTTCCGTGTCGATCGACACTGCCACCAAGAAGAAGATCATGGCCGAGCACGCCCGCAGCGACGGCGACACGGGCTCGCCCGAGGTGCAGGTGGCGATGCTGACCCATCGCATCAACCACCTCACCGAGCACCTCAAGGAGCACAAGCACGACCACCACAGCCGCCGCGGCCTGTTGCTGCTCGTCGGCCAGCGCCGGCGGTTGCTCAACTACCTGTCCACGAAGGACATCGCACGCTACCGCCAGCTGATCGAGAAACTCGGCCTGCGCCGATGACGCCACAGCCGTAGGGAGCGTTCTCCCGGTCCGGGAGACCGGTCCTTCGGTATCCGACAACTGAACACGAACCCCTAACCAACGGGGTGGCCCGCTGATCCGCCGGATCCCTACGGCCGGTCCTCGGTAGTGGCCTCCGGGTCCCGCGCGATACGTGCGCGACCCGGGCGCTTCCATCGAAGACCGGCACCGATCGGGTGTCGATTCCGACGACGACGCGAACTGCCCCGCGAATACCCGAGGAAGGTGACCCCTGATGGGGCAGATCCAAGCTGACATCCACAGCAGCGAAGCCGTGATCGACAACGGTCGATTCGGCATTCGCACCATCCGTTTCGAGACCGGGCAGCTGGCCCGCCAGGCTGCCGGCTCCGCGGTGGCATACCTCGACGACGAGACCATGCTGCTCTCCGCGACCACCGCGTCGAAGCAGCCCAAAGAGCACCTCGACTTCTTCCCGTTGACGATCGACGTCGAGGAGCGCATGTACGCCGCCGGACGCATCCCCGGCTCGTTCTTCCGCCGCGAGGGCCGGCCCAGCGAGGAGGCGATCCTCACCTGCCGGCTCACCGACCGCCCGCTTCGCCCCTCGTTCGCCAAAGGCCTGCGTAACGAGATCCAGGTCGTGGTCACGGTGATGTCCTTGCACCCCGATCACCTCTATGACGTCGTGGCCATCAACGCAGCTTCGGCGTCGACCCAGCTCGCCGGTCTGCCGTTCAGCGGCCCGGTCGGCGCGGTGCGCGTTGCGTTGATCGAGGACCAGTGGGTGGCGTTCCCCCACCACTCGCAGCTCGAGGAGGCGGTCTTCGACATGGTCGTGGCCGGCCGGGTCCTGCCCGACGGCGACGTCGCGATCATGATGGTGGAGGCAGAGTCCACCGCCGGCACCTGGAACCTGGTACGCGCCGGCCGGACGGCGCCGACGGAGGAGGTCGTCGCCGAGGGACTCGAGGCCGCAAAGCCGTTCATCACCGCTCTGTGCGATGCGCAGCAGCGCCTGGCGCAGAGCGCTGCCAGGCCGACCGGCGAGTTCCCGATCTACCTCGACTACAGCGACGACGTCTACGCGGCCGTGGAGGCCGAGGCGCGCGGCGAGTTGGTCGACGCCCTGACCATCGTGGTCAAGGCCGAGCGCGAGGCGCGCCTGGACGAGATCAAGGACCGCACCAAGACGGCGCTCGCCGACCGGTTCGAGGGCCGCGAGAAGGAGATCAGCGCCGCCTTCCGCTCGTTGACGAAGACGGTCGTACGCGATCGTGTCCTGCGCGACAAGGTACGCATCGACGGTCGCGGGCTCACCGAGATCCGTACGCTGTCCGCCGAGGTCGGCCTGGTGGCCAGGGCGCACGGCTCGGCCCTGTTCGAGCGCGGCGAGACCCAGATCCTCGGGGTGAGCACGCTCAACATGCTCAACATGGAGCAGAAGCTGGACACGCTCTCCCCGGAGACGTCGAAGCGGTACATGCACAACTACAACTTCCCGCCGTACTCGACCGGTGAGACCGGCCGGGTGGGGTCGCCGAAGCGCCGCGAGATCGGCCACGGCGCGCTCGCGGAGCGGGCGCTGGTGCCTGTGCTCCCCACCCGTGAGGAGTTCCCGTACGCGATCCGCCAGGTGTCCGAGGCGCTGAGCTCCAACGGCTCCACCTCCATGGGCTCGGTCTGTGCGTCGACGATGTCGCTGCTGAACGCGGGCGTGCCGCTGCGCGCCGCGGTCGCCGGCATCGCGATGGGCCTGATCTCGGGGCAGCTCGACGGGCAGACGCAATACGTCACGCTCACCGACATCCTCGGCGCCGAGGACGCCTACGGCGACATGGACTTCAAGGTCGCCGGCACACGGGAGTTCGTTACCGCACTGCAGTTGGACACCAAGCTCGACGGCATCCCGGCCTCGGTGCTGGGTGCGGCGCTCCAGCAGGCCAAGCAGGCCAGGCTGACCATTCTCGACGTCATGGCGGAGGCGATCTCGGAGCCGGACGAGATGAGCCCGTACGCACCACGGATCATCACGATCAAGATCCCGGTCGACCAGATCGGCGCGGTGATCGGGCCCAAGGGCAAGATCATCAACCAGATCCAGGACGAGACCGGTGCCCAGATCGCGATCGAGGACGACGGCACGATCTTCATCGGCGCCGAGGAGGGTCCGGCCGCCGAGGCCGCCCGCGCCCAGATCAACGCCATCGCGAACCCGACGATGCCGGAGGTCGGCGAGCGCTACCTCGGCACGGTCGTGAAGACGACGAGCTTCGGCGCGTTCGTCTCGCTGCTGCCCGGCAAGGACGGCCTCGTGCAC
>JBOGDU010000281.1:0-11768 GCA_050743145.1 Jiangellaceae bacterium
CGCCCATCGAGGCGGTTCGACGTGGTCGTCTGCGAAGGCGCCGGTGAGCACCTTGCGTGCCGCCGCGAAGTCGCGGCCGAGATGGCGGTGGTCGTACGACACCCGGTCCTCCCCTCGGGCCCGCACGATGACGAGTCCGGCCGTGATGGCCAGCGCCACCACCAGCGCGAGCGCGATCACCAGGACCAGGCGCGCCCCAGCGACGAGTTGGGCGCCTGGTTACTTGACCGTGACGCTGGCTCCGGCGCCCTCGAGGGCTGCCTTGGCCTTGTCGGCGGCCTCCTTGTTGACCTTCTCGAGGACCGGCTTGGGAGTGCCGTCCACGAGGTCCTTGGCCTCCTTCAGGCCGAGGGAGGTCAGCGCACGGACCTCCTTGATGACCTGGATCTTCTTGTCACCGGCGGCCTCGAGGACGACGTCGAACTCGTCCTGCTCGACGGCCTCCTCGGCGGCGCCGGCCGCGACTGCCGGGCCGGCAGCGGCGACGGCGACAGGAGCGGCAGCGGTGACCTCGAAGGTCTCCTCGAACTTCTTCACGAACTCGGAGAGCTCGATGAGGGACATCTCCTTGAACGCGTCGAGGAGATCGTCGGTGCTGAGCTTCGCCATGATCGGCGGTTCCTTTCTCGGGCGGGTCGGCTGATGCCGGGTGGTCGTCACGGGCTCGGGTCGTCGGCGACTCCCCGCGGTCAGCCCTCGTTCTGGTCTGCTTCGATGTTGTGGTCGGAGGCCTCAGCGGCAGTGCCAGCCTCGGCCGTGCTGTCCGAGGCCTCAGCGGAGGTACCAGCCTCGGCCGTGCTGTCCGAGGCCTCAGCGGAGGTACGAGCTTCGACCTGCTGGCGCAGCGCCTCGACCAGTCGGGCGGTCTGGGTCAGTGGGGCCTGGAACAGCGACGCCGCGTTGGCGAGCGACGCCTTCATCGCTCCGGCCATCCTGGCCAGCAGGACCTCTCGCGACTCGAGGTCCGCGAGCTTCCTGATCTCGTCCGCGGTGAGCAGCTTGCCGTCGAGCACGCCGCCCTTGATGACCAGGACGGGGTGTGCCCTGGCGAAGTCACGCAGACCCTTCGCGGCGTCGACCGGGTCACCCTTGACGAAGGCGATGGCCGACGGGCCGACCAGGTGGTCCTCGATCCCCTCGATCCCGGCCTGCTCGGCCGCGATCTTGGTCAGCGTGTTCTTCACCACCGCGTAGGACGCGCTGACACCGAGAGAGCGACGCAGGTCCGTCAACTGCTTGACGGTGAGCCCGCGGTACTCGGTCAGCACGATGGCGCTCGAACCGCGAAACTCGTCCGCGAGCTCGGCGACGGCTGCCGCCTTGTCGGACCTCGCCATGGGACTCCTTCGTTGGCGCTGTGCGTGATTCACCGGACCCGGCCCCGAAGATGCGAAACGCCCCGGCGCAAGCGCGGGGCGTCGGCCACGGTATCCGTGGCTGTCGTCTCTCACCTGCGCGGGCCGCCCGCGTGCTGCGGAACCTTCGTCGCGACCCGAAACGGATCGCGAGACCGGCGGTCTCTGGCGCGGTCGAGAATACGCGACCGGGCTGCATCGGCCAAATCGCGCGTCACTTGTCGTTGTCAGGTCCGATGGGGGCGTGACCAGCGTCGATGTGCGTCGCCGACCTGACAGGTCGGCACTTCGCCGGGTTGTCCGGGTCAGTTGGCCGATTCGCCCAGGTCCGGGATGAGCCTGGCCTGACAACTCGCAACGGATGGGCCAAGGAACCCGGTCCGAGGCTTCTGCACAAGATCGCCGAGGATGCTCGCGAATTCCGCGAACCGCGTCGGCCAGCGGTGCATCACCTCGACCGGCGCACCAATCCGAAATCCTCAAGAGGCAGTCTCACGGAAGAAGGCGTCAAATACGCGATCCTAGAGTTCGAAGAAGCCGTCGAGTTCGTCAAGCATGTCGCGAACGTCGGCAACCTCGTCGATGGGTGGGGCTTCGACCAAGGCATCGCCACCATAGTCGAAGTAACGCACCTCACTGGTGCCAAACTCGCCTAGATCGATGGTCGCACTATGTAACAGATTCTCGGCACTGACGAAGAGGGTATGCGTGCGACCCTCGACTGGGCTGCCCTCCCCTGGCAAGAGCCCCTCATACTCCGCAACGTCCCCCACGTCGATAATCAAGCGGTACTCGGTGAGTTCGACGCCATCCACCGCCTTCGACCCAAATTTCTCTACGGCGATCAACTCGGACTTGGCGGCGAAGTGTTCCGCGAGATCGATCCCCACCAGCCCCTCAGCCATGGCGCCGAATTGTCGAGAGAACGGATCGCTGTCGCTGGGGTCCAGCGTCAGCCACGCCCGTTCAGTAGGCAACTCCACCTCGGGTGGCAGGCGCAGGAACAATTCGCCGTCGACCAGCCTTACGCCTATCTCTCCCACACCGGGAGAGCGCACTCCGATCCTTCTTAGGGGTACACGGGCGTCAACGGCGAAATCAAACTGTGAAGCGTCCAGTCCTTGGGAGGCCACGCCGGAGATGTATATCTCCTGGGCGTCGGCGTGTGACTCGAATCGGTAGCTGCCTGACTTCTCCTGAGCCTCGGCCATGGCGGCGAAGAGCTCGGAACCTCCGCCATTTCCCGTGCCGATGGCCGTCGTTGAGACCTCGTCGTTCGCCGCTGTGCGGTCAGCCGGGCTTCCGCACGATGCGGCGACGAACACCAGCGCAGTCGCAGCGATAATCCCGGTTGTGCGGTGCATGCGCGGACCCAATTCGACGGCGTGCTCCCGGAAGGCGGAGGTGAGGCTATCAGCTGCGGCGCGTGAAACGGCGAGCTGCATATGTCGGGCCGAGACGCGGGGCGCGCCCCCACCCTCGCGCGCGAGGGGCCGGGGTCGTAGACGGACGATCAGGCGTCGACGGGCTCCTCGGCGCTGATCTTGGCCTTCGCCGGGTCGAGCGGGATGCCCGGCCCCATGGTGGTGGCCATGGTCGCCTTCCTGACGTACCGGCCCTTGGCCGCCGCCGGCTTGAGCCGGTTTACCTCGTCCATCGCGGCGACGTAGTTCTCTGCCAGTGCCTGCTCGGTGAACGACGCCTTGCCGATGACGAAGTGCAGGTTCGCGTGACGGTCGACGCGGAACTCGATCTTGCCGCCCTTGATTTCGGACACCGCCTTGGCGACGTCCATGGTCACCGTGCCGGTCTTCGGATTCGGCATGAGCCCGCGTGGACCGAGGACCCGGCCGAGCCGGCCCACCTTGCCCATGAGGTCGGGCGTCGCGACAACCGCGTCGAAGTCGAGGCGGCCACCCTGGACCTCCTCGATGAGCTCGTCCCCGCCGACGATGTCGGCATCGGCGGCCCGAGCCTCGTCGGCCTTCGGGCCGACGGCGAAGACCAGGACCCGCGCAGTCTTGCCGGTGCCGTGCGGGAGGTTGACGGTGCCTCGAACCATCTGGTCGGCCTTGCGGGGGTCGACGCCGAGGCGCAGGGCGACCTCGACGGTCGGGTCGTACTTCGTGGTGGCGGTCTGCTTGACGAGGCGGACCGCCTCGACCGTCGCGTACAGCCGCTCTCGGTCGATCTTCTCGGCGGCGGCCCGGTAGGCCTTGCTGCGCTTCATTACTGCTCCTCGTGTCTCGTGCGGAGTCGTGGTCGCGGGCCAGCGCGTGGCCCTCCCACTAGGTCAAGGATCGAGCCGATCGACGGCGGCCGAGTGAGACCGGAGCCCAGGGCGCAGCCGGCATCCATCGGGCTGGGCACTCACTCGACCGTGACGCCCATCTGACGGGCGGTCCCGGCAATGATCTTCTCGGCGGCGTCGAGGTCGTTGGCGTTGAGGTCGGGCATCTTCTGCTCGGCGATAGCGCGGACCTGCTCGCGGGTGATCGTCGCGACCTTGGTCTTGTGCGGCTCGCCCGAGCCCTTCTCGACACCAGCGGCCTTGAGGATGAGCTTTGCCGCAGGCGGGGTCTTGGTGACGAAGGTGAAGGAGCGGTCCTCGTAGACCGTGATCTCCACCGGGATCACGTTGCCTCGCTGCGACTCGGTTGCCGCGTTGTAGGCCTTGCAGAACTCCATGATGTTGACGCCGTGCTGGCCCAGGGCTGGGCCGACCGGCGGCGCGGGCGTGGCCTGCCCGGCCTGGATCTGCAGCTTGATGAGGCCTGCGATCTTCTTCTTGGGGGGCATTTCTCTGCGGTCCTTACGGGTTCGAACGACGGCGTGACCGGGCGGTCCGCGCCGGGAAGCGTCAGAGCTTCTGGATCTGGTTGAACGAGAGTTCGACCGGCGTCTCGCGGCCGAAGATCTCGACCAAGCCCTTGATCTTCTGCGAGTCGGCGTTGATCTCGTTGATCGTCGCGTGGAGTGTGGCGAAGGGTCCGTCGACGACCATCACCGAGTCGCCGACCTGGAAGTCGACGACCTCGACCTGCTTCTGCCGCTCGCCGACCGGCTTGGTCCGTTCGACCACGTCGGGAGCGAGCCACCGCTCGACCTCGCCGAGGGTCAAGGGCAACGGCTGGTGGGCGTGACCGACGAAGCCGGTGACCGCGGGCGTGTGGCGCACGGTGGCCCACGACTCGTCGGTCATGTCCATGCGGACGAGGACATAGCCGGGGAACCGGTTGCGTTTGACCAGGCGACGCTGGCCGTTCTTGATCTCGGCGACCTCTTCCTGGGGGACCACCACCTCGAAGATGTAGTCCTCCATGTTGAGGCTGCCGATCCGGCTCTCGAGGTTGGCGCGGACCCGGTTCTCCATGCCGGAGTAGGTCTGCACGACGAACCAGCCGCCGGGCTTGGACCGGAGCACCCGTCGGAACTCCTCGAGCGGGTCCTCGCCCCCGGCGTCGACGTCGCTCGTAGCCCCGGCGTCCTCCGCGACGCCTGGCTCGAGTGGGTCCTCGCCCCCGGCGTCGACGTCGCTCGTGGCCACGGCGTCCTCCGCGACGCCCGGCGCCACGGCCTCGACGGCGTCGAGCGTCTCGCCGACGTCGAGCCTCTTGTCGGCATGGCCGTCCTGCTCCTGCGACGGCGGGACGGACTCCGGGGAGTCCTCGGGCGGGTGCTGCTCGGACACTGTGCTGACTTCTTCCTCCATAGACGGCGGCGGGCGGGGCCTCAGCCGAAGATCCAGAAAACCGCCTGGCCGAAGACCAGGTCGAGCACCGAGACGATGGCGATCATGATCGCCACGAACACGAGCACGACCGCGGTATAGGTGAGCAGCTGCTGGCGGGTCGGGTAGACGACTTTGCGCAGCTCCGCCACGACCTGGCGGACGAACAGCGCGACCCGCGACGGACGCAGGCGGGCGAGACCGCCCCGCTGAGGCGGGCGGCCACGTTCGGGTGTCGCGGTCTGACCACGCGTCTCCGTCACGTCGTACCTCGCTGTCGGGCCGCTCCCCGAAGGTGCGCGGCGTTCTGGTCTCTGGGTGTCGAGCAGGGCAGGAGGGACTTGAACCCCCAACCGCCGGTTTTGGAGACCGGTGCTCTTCCAGTTGAGCTACTGCCCTCCGGTGGCCGCACTGATCCTGCGACGCACACCGTGCGGGCACGCTTCGGCAGGGGTCCGACGACCACCAGACAGACGAGTGTACGGGGTCGCCCCGCCGCTGGTCGAACCCGCAACCGTCACGGCCCTCGACCGGGCACGGTCCGCACGAGCCACAGGACTGGTGCCAGGATGAGGGCCATGACCTCCCCCGCGTCCACCGGACTGGCCTCCGGACCGATCCCGGCTCGGATCTCCACCCGGGTCGGCTCGATCACCGAGTCGGCGACTCTCGCGGTCGACGCCAGGGCCAAGGCCCTCAAGGCGAGCGGCCGACCGGTGATCGGGTTCGGCGCCGGCGAACCCGACTTCCCGACCCCCGAGTACATCGTGGAGGCCGCAGCCGAGGCCTGCCGTGATCCTCGCAACCACCGGTACACCCCCGCGGGTGGGCTGCCCGAGCTCCGAGAGGCGATCGCCGCCAAGACGGCGCGCGACTCCGGGTACCACGTCGACGCCGCCCAAGTGCTGGTCACCAACGGCGGCAAGCATGCGGTCTACGAGGCGTTCGCCGCGTTGCTCGATCCCGGCGACGAGGTGCTCCTGCCGACGCCATATTGGACGACCTATCCGGAGTCGATCCGCCTCGCCGGCGGCGTGCCCGTCGAGGTGCTGTCCGACGAGACGTCCGGCTACAAGGTCACCGTCGACCAACTCACCCAGGCGCAGACGCAGCGGACGAAGGTGCTGCTGTTCTGTTCCCCGTCCAACCCGACCGGTGCCGTCTACAGCCGCGACGAGGTCGGGCAGATCGGGCGGTGGGCGCACGAGAACGGGATCTGGGTGGTCACGGACGAGATCTACGAGCACCTCACCTACGGCGACGCCGTGTTTTCGTCCATGCCGGTGGAGGTTCCCGCGCTGGCCGACACATGTGTCGTCGTCAACGGCGTCGCCAAGACCTACGCCATGACCGGCTGGCGGGTGGGATGGCTGATCGGGCCGCGCGACGTCGTCCGAGCCGCCACCAACCTGCAGTCGCACGCGACGTCCAACGTCGCCAACGTGTCCCAGCGCGCCGCACTGGCGGCGGTCACCGGCGACCTGTCGGCGGTCGCGACGATGCGCGAGGCGTTCGACCGCCGTCGGCGCACGATCGTCGCAATGCTGACGGAGATCGACGGCATGGCGTGTCCTGAGCCCGAGGGCGCCTTCTACGTCTACCCCTCGGTCAAGGGGGTACTCGGCCGGCAGATCGCGGGACGGACACCGACCACGAGCGCCCAGTTGGCCGAACTGGTGCTCGACGATGCCGAGGTCGCGGTCGTGCCCGGGGAGGCGTTCGGGCCCAGCGGGTACCTCCGGTTCTCCTACGCCCTCGGCGACGACGACTTGACCGAAGGCGTGTCCCGGCTGCAGCGGCTGCTCGCACGCTGACGGTGCTGCGCGACCTGAAATCACTGCCGAAGGCGCACCTGCACCTGCACTTCACCGGGTCGATGCGCCACTCGACGCTGGTCGACCTGGCCACCCGGCACGGGGTACGGCTGCCCGACGCCCTCGCGGAGGACTGGCCCCCGCAGCTGTCCGCGACCGACGAGAAGGGCTGGTTCCGCTTCCAGCGGCTCTACGACCTCGCCCGATCGGTCCTGCGAGACGAGGACGACCTGCGACGCCTGGTGCACGAGGCCGCCCAGGACGAGGCTGCCGAGGGGTCCGGCTGGCTGGAGATCCAGGTCGACCCGTCCGGGTACGCAGCGCGCTTCGGCGGAATCACGGCGTTCACCGACCTGGTTCTCGACGCGGCTCGCTCGGCGGCGGCAGCCAGCGGCGTCGGCCTCGCCGTGGTGGTGGCGGCCAACCGAACTCGACACCCTCTCGACGCCCGGACGCTGGCGCGGCTCGCCGTTCAGTACGCGGGCCGCGGCGTCGTGGGGTTCGGCCTGTCCAACGACGAGCGCCGCGGTGACGTCCACGCCTTCGCGCCCGCGTTCCGGATCGCGGCCGCCGCCGGCCTGCTCGCGGTGCCGCATGGCGGTGAGCTCCGCGGGGCGGACAGCGTTCGCGCGTGCCTCGACTTTCTCGGCGCCCGGCGACTCGGGCACGGCGTTCGCTCCGGCGAGGACCCGTCCGTACTGGCGCGGGTGGTCGACTCCGGGGTTCCGCTCGAGGTCTGCCCAGCATCCAACGTGGCACTCGGCGTCTACCCGAAGGCCTCCGACGTGCCCCTCCGCCGGCTCGTCGATGCCGGCGCCCGGGTCGCTCTGGGTGCCGACGACCCGCTGCTGTTCGGCTCGCGTCTGGTCGACCAGTACGAGATCGCCCGCTCCGCGCACGGCTTCGGCGACGCCGAAATCGCCGCGCTCGCGCGGACCTCGGTCGAGGCGTCAGCGGCACCGTCCGACGTACGCACGCGACTGCTCGCCGGCATCGATGCCTGGCTCGCGGAACCCGTCACCCGCGAGCGGCAACCCTCGTCCCACCGGTCGTGAAGATCGTCGTGCAACTGTGGACAGGCGGCGCGGCAGGGCGGGCTTGCACGACGATCTTCACGACCGGTGCACCGTCCCTCCTCGCCGGTGTCGCCCTACCCGTTGTCGCACTACAAGGAGCAGCCGACGAGGACCGGCTCGGGGACCAGTTCGACGCCGAACGTCGCCCGCACGCCGTCGCGGACCTCCCGGGCCAGCTCCAGCAGGTCGGCCGTGCTCGCTCCGCCCCTGTTGGTGAGAGCCAGCGTGTGCTTGCCGGACAGCGCCACGCGTCCACCGGGACCCTCGTGACCCCGAGAGAACCCCGCCTGCTCGATCAGCCACGCCGCGCTCGTCTTCACCCGCCCGCCGGCCGCCGGCCAGCGCGGCGCCCGCGCAGGTAGCGCCGCTGCCCGTACCCCGTCGAGTACCGGATTCGTGAAGAAGGAGCCTGCGCTCCACGTGTCGTGGTCGGACTCGTCGAGGACCATGCCCTTGCCGCGTCGCAACGCGAGGACGGCCGTGCGCACGTCGGCGGCAGGTGCACGTTCGCCGATCCCGATGCCGAGCGTGCGTGCCAACTCCGCGTACCGCACCGGTGTCGCCCCGAGCGCGCCCTGCAGGAACTGGTAACTCACCTCGAGGACGACGTAGCGATCGTTGCCCCTGAACCTGCTGCTCCGGTAGCCGAAGCCGCATTCGCCGTTGGCGAAGGTCCGCACCACCTTGTCGACCCGGTCGTAGGTGCGCACCGCCCAGATCGTCTCGGCCACCTCCTGGCCGTACGCACCCACGTTCTGCATCGGCGTCGCTCCGACGGCGCCCGGGATGCCCGACAGCGCCTCGACGCCGGACCAGCCCTCGTCCACTGCGCGCGCGACGAGGTCGTCCCACGTCTCCCCCGCGGCCACCGTCACGACGACGCCACCGCAGGCGGCGAGGTCGTCGGGTGCGCAGCCGGTGCTGTCCACTTCGACGCCGCGGGACATGACCAGGATGACGGTGCCGTCGAATCCCTCGTCCGCGACGACGACGTTGGACCCGCCACACAGGACCAGCACCGGTTCCCCGCGCTCGTCGCACTCGCGGACCGCCTCCACGAGTGCCGAAGTCGTCCCGGCCTCGACCAGGCGGGTTGCCGCTCCGCCCAGGCGCAGGGTTGTCAGGTCCGAGAGACGAACGTTCTGCCGGAGATCGGGCACGACCGCAGGCTAGTCGCGGGCCGCCGCGACCTCGGGCAACGGCCTCGCCGCGCCGGTGACGAGCAGGCTGAGCACTAATACCAGGACGATCACGAGCACGGCGCGCAGCACGCCGACACGGTCGCCGAGCAACCCGATCAGCGGCGGCCCGGCGAGGAATGCCGTGTACCCGATCGAGGCGACGACGCTGACCCTGGCCGCCGCGTAGCGCTCGTCGTCGGATGCGGCGCTCATGCCGACGGGGAAGCTCAGCGAGGCGCCGAGCCCCCATAGCGCGGCGCCGCCCAGCGCGAGGGCGGGCGAACCGCCCAGCACGAAGACCCCCACGCCGATGATGGCCATGGCGATGCACGAACGCAGCACGACCACGCGGCCGTACCGGTCGAGCAGCCAGGGGCCCGAGATCCGTCCGGCGGTCATGGCCGCCACGAACACACCGAAGCCGACCGCGCCGATCGCGTGGCTGGTGCCGTACCCGTCGACGAAAGCCAGGGCGAGCCAGTCGTTGGCGGTCCCCTCGACCAGCGCGGCCGCCAGCACCATGAGACCGATCAGCAGGGTGCGAGGTTCGCGCCAGGCCGCCAGCGGGTGCCGACGGTCGGCGGCAGCCGGGCCGGCTGCGGCTGCGACCGGAGTGAAGAACCGGACCGACCCGAGCACGCCGGCGAGGATGAGGACGGCCGCCACCGTCAGGTGGACGTCGAGCGGGACGTCCGCGGCCGCCGCGAGCGCACCGGTGCCGGCGCCCGCGACCGTGCCGAGGCTGAAGGCCGCGTGGAACCTCGGCATGACCGTCCGTTCCAGGCACCGCTCGACATCGGCACCCTCGACGTTCATGGCGACATCCCAGACGCCCGCTCCGGAACCGAACGCGAACAGGCCGGCGGCCACGATGGCCGAGCTACCGAGCGCACCACCGCCGAACCCCAGCACGAGCAGGCCGAAGCAGGCGACGATCCCGCCGGCCGCCACCGTCCGGGCCGGACCGATCCGCAGCACGATCGCGCCCGCCGACGGAAGTGCGAGCACGGCACCGGCGGACAGCGCCAGCAGGAGCAGGCCCACCTGCCCCGGAGTCAGGACCAGTTCGTCGCGGATCGCCGGGACGCGGCTGATCCAGTTGGCCATCGCGAGCCCGTTGAGGGCGAACACCGCCGCGACGGCGTTGCGCGACCGCAGGAGGGCCGGGCGCCCGGCGTCCCCGAGCGCCCCTTGCTCGGAACCCATCAGCCGTTCGTCGGGAGGCGGACGACGGCCCGGGCCTGCGTCAGGACCTTCTCGTCACCGACCCGGACGCGGACCTCGACGCCGACCAGCCCGTCGCCGCGGACCTCCGTCACCGTGCCGGCGACGGTCATGCTGACGCCGTCGTCGTCGCCGTCCGGGACGACGACCGGTCGCGCGAAACGGACGCCGTACTCGACGACCGCGCCGGGGTCGCCGGCCCAGTCGGTCAACAGGCGGCCGGCCAGCGCCATCGTCAGCATGCCGTGGGCGATGACGCCGGGCAGGCCGACAGCCGTGGCGACCCGGTCGCTCCAGTGAATGGGGTTGAAGTCGCCGGCGGCGCCCGCGTAGCGGACCAGGTCGTCCCGGGTGATGCGGAACTCGCGTTCGGGCAGGGCGGTGCCGACCTCAGTCATCGCCGCCGCCGATCTCGCGGACCAGCAGCGTCGCCGTGGCCGTGCAGATGCTCTCGCCGGAGTCGGACTCGACCTCGCAGCGGATACCGAGCAGGTCGTTGCCCCCGACCGACCGGACGGAGTCGAGCGTGGTCGTCGTCCGTAACTGGTCCCCGGCATGGATGGGGCGGACGTGGACGAAGCGCTGGTTGGCGTGGATGACGCGCGCGTAGACGATGCCGAGGTCGTCCATCAGCACGTCGAAGCCCCGGAGCACCGGGATCATGGCGAACGTCGGCGGTGCGATCACGTCGGCTCGGCCGAGTGCCGTCGACGCCCCGGTGTCGCGGTAGACGGGGTTGGCGTCACCGATCGCGTCGGCGAACTCGCGGATCTTCTCCCGGCTGACCTCGTACGGCTGCGGCGGGTAGACCCGGCCGGCTGCGGAGGGGTCGATCGGCATGGCCGCGACGCTACCCGCAGGTAACGACCATCGTCGGCTCAGCGGGTCTCGCGGTGGGTCGTGTGAGTGCGGCAGCGCGGGCAGTACTTCTTCAGGTCGAGCCGGTCGGGGTCGTTCCGACGGTTCTTCTTGGTGATGTAGTTCCGCTCCTTGCACACCGTGCAGGCCATGGTGATCTTGGGGCGGATGTCGGCGCTCTTGGCGGCCACGGGTGCCTCTCAACGGTCGGTCAGGGGTGTGCAAGCTCGACAAGGGTAGTCGACCGTGCCGACGGCCTCCGAATCGGAGACCGTCACGAGCCGACCGGCTCGGTACGTAGCGGGGGCGGGACTCGAACCCGCGACACAACGATTATGAGCCGTTTGCTCTAACCACCTGAGCTACCCCGCCTGTTCCCGGCGCCGGGGTGTCGGTGCCGGTCAGAGCCCCAATACGGAATCGAACCGTAGACCTTCTCCTTACCATGGAGACGCTCTGCCGACTGAGCTATTGGGGCCGAGCCGCAGACGAGGGTACCAACCGCACGGACCGGCGAGAAAATCCGTTCG
>JBOGDU010000282.1:0-13529 GCA_050743145.1 Jiangellaceae bacterium
TCCGGGCCGCTCGTCACCAGGTCTGGCGCATGCAGTCGATGCTCGGCGGCGCCGGCGACGACACCCGCGAGGAGCTGGCGAACCAGGCCGCGGACGACGCGCTGGCCGCCCTGCTCGCCAAGGTTCACACCTTTCAGGGACGTAGCCGTTTCACCACGTGGGCGTATAAGTTCGCGATCCTTCAGGCGGCCACCGAGGTCCGGCGGCAGGCGTGGCGAAACCGCGAGATCAGCCTGGACGACGCGGAGGTCCTGCCGGACCCTAGCGCCGGTCCCGCACAGCACGCCGAGGCAGCCGATCTGGCCACAGCCGTGAGTCGGGCCATGGTCAATGCGCTGACCGGTTACCAGCGCCGGATCGCTGTCGCCCTTCTCGTCGATCTGGTGCCGATCGACGTCCTCGCCGACCGCCTCGGCACTACACGCGGCGCCCTCTACAAGACCCTCCACGAGGTACGGACCCGCCTGCGCCGGCACCTCGCCGGCACCGGGCACCTGCCTGGCGCGACCGATGGAGGTGCGCCATGACCGCGAACGCCCGGAGACTCACCCCGGCCGCCGTGCATCGGCTGGTAGTCATGACCGAACCATGGTTGTCCTGCGAAGACTGCTTCGAGCTGATGGACGGCTATGTAGAGGCTCGCCTCGCCGACCCGTCGACCGCGACGCCCGCGATGGACGTGCACCTGGCGGCCTGCCAGGCCTGCGCCGAGGAGGCCGAGTCGCTGACTGTGCTTGTGGCGCATGACGACAACACTGACCCAGAACCTGCCCTGCGTAGCATCAGAAGGCTCGCCTGAGCCATCACGGAAACGCGGCGGCGCCCCAAATCATATGGTGTTTGGTGTGGTCCGTCGGCTCTTGCTTGTGCATGCGCACCCGGACGACGAGAGCCTGTGGACCGGCGGCACCATTGCCCGTTACGCGGCGGCGGGCGTCGAGGTGAGTGTGGTGACCTGCACGCTCGGCGAGCAGGGCGAGGTGCTCCCCGACGAGTTGCGTGGCCTGGCTGCGGACGCTGGCGACCAGCTCGGCGGATACCGCATCGGTGAGCTGCGCGCCGCATGTGCCACCCTCGGCCTTGCCGATCAGCGCTTCCTCGGCGGAGCCGGCCGGTGGCGGGACTCCGGGATGGTGCGCAGCGGCACCGACGGTCGGGCAAATGCTCCAGCCCGGATGCATCCGCGAGCCTTCGCCGGTGGCGACCTGGCCGAGCAGACCGGGCAGCTGGTCGAAGTGCTGCGGGAAGTCCGGCCGCAGGTGGTGGTCAGCTACGGGCCGGACGGCGGGTACGGCCACCCGGACCACATCCGCGCGCACGAGATCACGATGGCGGCCGCGGCGCAGGTGCCCGTCGTGCTTCGCGTCTTCTGGACGGTGCAGCCGCGCACCGCCGTAGACGCCGGGGTCGCGGCGCTGCGTGCAGCGGCCGGGCTACCGTTCACTGTGCCCCCGCCTGGCTACCTGCCCGCCGTGCCGGATGCCGATGTCGATGCCGTGATCGACGTCCGCACCGCGATTGCGGCCAAGATGGCCGCCCTGCGAGCCCATGCCACGCAGCTGCGGGTCTGGCAAGGCCCGAACGGTGAGCGGGCCGTGACACTCGCCGAGCCGATCGCCCTCCCCGTGCTCGACGCTGAGTTCTTCACCCTCGCCACCGGTCACCGCGCAGGCTCCGAGACGGATCTGTTCGCTGGCATCGACTCGAACGGACCCTGGTGAATCCGATCCCCCAAGTACCCGCCGATGTCACCGACGACTGGGGGCGCGGAATGTCTTGATCCGCAGCGGTTGGATGGCGGCACGCGACACGAAGGCTCAGTCGGTCAGCCGATCGGGGTGACCCCGGGCGCCGCGCCGAGATCGTGGAGTATCGGTAGGCCGGTGATCGCGCCGATCATCTCGGCGGTTCGACGGACAGCCGCTGGGGCTGCGAGCCGGTCGGTCAAGACCGCTTCCAGCATGGCGGCGAGCTGTGCCGAGACCCGTGGATACACCGGGGTGGCGGGTCTGGTCACCGCGTGTTCCAGGATCTCGGCAGTCATGGCCACAAAGGGGGACGCCGCGGCGGCAAGTCCGATGGCTGACCGGCGCGGCGGGATCCGGCCTGTGGCCTGCGATACCCGCGCCAGGACCTCCGGTGCGACGACGTGCTCGAGCAGGCGCATCGCCTGCTTCGGGTCGGCGGCCTGGCGGAAGACGCCGTAAACCATGGTGCCGGTCACGCTCGCCGGGGATCCCATCGGTCCTGCGGGGACGGCGACGAAGCCGACCTCATCGGCCAGGTCGTGCACGCTGATGCCCAGCATCTGTACGAGGGTGCCGGCTTCGTAGCTGCCGCCGAAGCTGATCGCGGCCTGACCGTGGCCGAGCAGCCTGATCGGGCGGTTCCAGCCGTAGCCCACCGACTCTTGCGCGAGCAGCCGCTCGTCGACCAGCTGGCGGACGAACTGGACCGCCTGTACAGCAGGCACCGAGTCGAGGCTGACGACGCGCTCACCGAGCACCGAGGCGCCGTTGGACGCGAGCAACGCGATCAGGCAGTAGGCCGTCGTCTCTCCGCCTCTAGAACCAGTCGGCATCACGATCGGGAGGGCGCAGCCGTCGCCGGCGACCTCGCGTCCGACGGCCAGCAGCTCCGACCAGGTTCGGGGCGGGTCGAGCCCGCGGGAGTCGAGCTGGTCCCGCCGGTACCACAGCCCGGCCACGTCAGCGACCGCGGACACGGCGAACGTCCTGCCCTCGTACAGGGTGGCGGTGACGAGCGGCGGCAGGAAGTCCGTCTTGTGTTCACGCTGGACCCAGTCGTGGTCGAGCTCGTCCAAGGCGTGCAGGAACCCTGCCGCGGCGAACTCGGGCACCCAGACCGAGTCGAGCACGGCGAGGTCGGGTGCCTGCCCGTCGGCGACGGCGTGGGTCAGCATGTGGTGCAGGTCGGCACGGGGGACGGCGACGACGTTGACGTCCAGGTCAGCAGGTGCGGCGTCGCGCACGATCTGTTCCCAGGGGCCTTCCTGGGGCACGACCATGCGGATCTCGGCTCGGTCGCGGCCACGCCGCGCCCAGTGCGGGTTCACGAACGTCCCGCGGCCGCGGTGGCGCAGCACCACGCCCTCGTCGGCCAGCTCTGACAGTGCCCGGGTCACAGGTGTCCGGCTGATCCCGAAGGTCTCGCACAGCTCGTGTTCGGTGGGCAGCCGGTCTCCGGGGCGATAGCGACCGCCCAGCATCTCCTCGAGCAACAGGGTCTTGAGCTGGAGGTACAGCGGGATCGGCAGGCCGCGATCGATCGACATCGTCGTGGATCCTCTCCCTGGCTGCCCATCCGTCGCCTCTTGACGCCCCGACCCTGATTTGTTATACCTCCCGATCATGACTTTGTCACACTCTTGTGACAAGGCAGCTACCGCGACGCCGAGCTACCGCGAGGGCGACCGGGAGGCTCCAGTGACCAGGCAGCCGGTGGCAAGCCGCACGGTGGACGCCGACGAGCTGGCGACCCGGGCGATGGCGGTGCTGAAGGCCAACCAGTTGGGCTGGGTCACGCGCCCGTCGCCCCAGCTGTATCCGCACCAGTGGAGCTGGGACGCGGCCTTCATCGCGATGGCCTACGCCCACGTCGACCAGTCGCGCGCAGAGGGTGAGCTACGGGCGTTGTTCGCCGGGCAGTGGTCGAACGGGATGCTGCCGCACATCGTCTTCGCGCCCGGCGGAGGTCCGTATTTCCCCGGTCCCGACTTCTGGCAGGTCGAGCGTTCGCCGTACGCCCCTGCCGGCCACCCCACCTCCGGCATCGTGCAACCGCCGGTACACGCGACCGCGGTCTTGCAGATCGTCCGCCGCGCCACCGACCCGGCGAGAGCCACCATGTTCCTCACCGAGATGCTGCCCAAGCTCGACGCCTGGCACGGTTACCTGCACCGCGAGCGCAACCGCGGCAATGGTCTGGTCGAGATCTGGCACCCCTGGGAGTCGGGCATGGACAACTCCCCGCTGTGGGACGACGCCCTGGCCCGGATCGTGCTGACGCCCGACGACTTGCCGAGCTACGAACGGGTGGACCTGGAGCTTGCCCACATCGAGGAGCGCCCTACCGGCGACGAGTACGACCGCTACGTGTACCTGGTCGCGCTCTTCCGTGAGCTCGCTTACGAGCCGGCCGCCATCCGCGAGGCGAGCCCGTTCGCCGTCCAGGACGCATTGTTCAACGCGGTGCTGGTGCAGGCCGACAGGGACCTGGCCACCCTCGCCCAACTCGCCGGCACCGATCCCGGGCCCTACCATCGCCGGGCCGACTGGACAGCGGCCGCGCTCGACGAGCTGTTGTGGGACGCCGCCCGGGCGCTGCACCTCAGCTACGACGTACGCGCACAGGCGACGATCACGACGAACACCGCGGCCGGGTTCGCGCCCCTCTACGCGGGCGTACCCTCGGCCGCGCGCGCGGCGCGGATGGTGGAAGCGGTCAGGGCGGCGTCGGTTCGGCCCGGCAGCCGTGGGTTCGTCGTCCCGAGCCTGTCGCCCGACGACCCGCGCTTCCTGGCGACGCGCTACTGGCGCGGACCCGTCTGGCCGGTGATCAACTGGCTGCTCCACCGCGGACTTTCCCGCTACGCATACCTGTCGGAGGCCCGTCACGTGCGCACTGCGCTGCTCGACCTGGCCCGCGACAGTGGCTTCTACGAGCACTACGACCCCATGACCGGCCGCGGACACGGCGGAGAGCAGTTCGCCTGGACCGCAGCGCTGATCCTTGACCTGCTCCTCGACGAGGACGGGCGCACGCCAATTTACCCGAGTGAGACCTGAGCCAAGGAGGAACACTGTGTCCCGCTATCTTCCACGGTGGCTCGTCGCCATCCCGGCGCTAGCTCTACTGGCCACCGCATGCGGCACCGACGAAGAGGGCGATGACGGAGCCGCCGGTGGCGACGGCGACGTCGTCTTCTTCTCGACCCAGCTCGCACCCGTCGAGGAAGCCGAGAAGGTCCGCACCACCATCCTGGCCGGATATGACGGCGAGGTGGACTTCATCGGCGCCGAGAACTACGGCGCCTGGGTCGACCGGATCACGGCCGAGGCCGAGGCCGGAGACGTGACGATCGACCTGCTCGGCGGGCTGCACGGCGACTTCGTGTCGCTGGGCACCGAACGCCTGACCGACCTGTCGGACCTACAGGAGGAGCTGTCCGAGGCCAACTTCGACGAGACCTACCTCGAGCTCGCGCGGCTCGGCACCGACAGCGCCTACTACATCCCGTGGATGCAGGCCACCTACATCATGGTCGCCAACAAGCAGGCCCTCGACCACCTGCCCGACGGTGCCGACGTGAACGAGCTGACCTACGAGGAGTACGCCCAGTGGGCCGCCAACATTTTCGAGGCGACCGGCCAGGCCAAGGTCGGGTTCCCAGCCGGCGAGGACGGCCTGCTGCCCAGGTTCTTCGAGGGCTACTTACTGCCGGCGTTCACCGGTGGCCTGGTCACCACGTTCAACGAGTCCGACGAGGCCTGGGACTGGATGAGCGGCATCTGGGAGCACACCCATCCGCAGTCGGTCGGCTACGGGTTCATGCAGGACCCGCTGCTGTCCGAGGAGGTCTGGGTCGCATGGGATCACGTCGCCCGACTGAAGGACGCGCTCGAGCAGCGACCGGACGACTTCGTCGCATTCCCGGCACCCGCCGGACCTGAAGGGCTCGCCTACATGCCTGTCCTCGCCGGTCTGGCGATTCCGCAGGGCGCCCC
The DNA here is from genome assembly GCA_050743145.1 of Jiangellaceae bacterium. GTDB lineage: Bacteria > Actinomycetota > Actinomycetes > Jiangellales > Jiangellaceae > DASRTE01. The sequence continues at coordinate 5,748 of JBOGDU010000282.1, forward strand.
GAACGCGGACGGCGCGCAGAGTCTGATCGAGTTCATCTCGGCGCTGGACACGCAGGCGGCGACGCTGCGGGAGGTTGGCTTCTTCCCGGTCGTGGAGGGCGATCTGCCCGAGGACGTCTCGCCGGGGATCCAGCTGCAGGCCGACGCCGTCGCCATGCAGACGGAGGCGGAGGACGCTCTGCCGGCGCTGCTGCCGATCGGCCTCGGTGACGCGGGGGGCGACTTCAACAAGATCTTCGTCGACACGTTCACGCGGATCGTGCTCAACGGTGAGGACACGCGTACCGTCCTCGAGGAACAGAGCGCGGTCCTCGACGCGCTCATGCAGCAGACCGGCGCACCGTGCTGGGAGCCGGACCCCGAGAGCGACGGACCCTGCCAGGTCGGCTAAACCGGGCATGACGGGCCAGAGCACCACAACTGTCCCTGGGGACGCCGGCGTGCGGCGCCCCCAGGGACGCGGCCCGCTGCGCTCGGCACTCGGCGGGTCGGGCCTGCCCTACTGGCTCGTGCTGCCGGCGATCCTGTACCTGGCGCTGTTCTTCGCCTGGCCGATGGTGCAGGCGTTCGGTCTCGCCTTCGTCGGCGAGGACGGCGGACTGACGCTCGACCACGTGCGGACCATGGTCGACGACGTCGCGTTCCCCGGAGCCGTCCGGTTCACGTTGCTCCTACTAGTGATCATCATCCCGATCGAGTTCGCGGTGGCGCTGACCATGGCGCTCATGGTCAATAGTCCGCGGCTGCGCGGACGCGGGCTGTTCCTCTACATCTACGCGATCCCGCTGGCCGTCTCCGAGCTGGCGGCGGGCATCGTGTGGTTCGCGATCTTCACGCAGCAGGGCTACCTCAACTCGGCACTGCAGCAGCTGGGGCTGGCGGACATTCCGTTCATCTGGCTCGACCCGCGTTCCACCGTGCAACTGGTTATGGCAGTGGTCTTAGCCGAGGTGTGGCGCTCGACCTCACTCATAATGATCATCCTGGTCGCGGGCCTGCAAAGCATCCCGCGCGACTACCTGGAGGCCGCAGAACTGTTCGGCGCGGGCCCGTTCACGAGGGTGCGGAAGGTCATCTTGCCGATGCTCAAGCCGAGCATCCAGGTGGCTCTCATCTTCCGCACGATCCTGGCGCTCCAGGTCTTCGCCACGGTGATCGCACTGACAGGGCGAGGCGCAACCGTGCTGACCGCGGAGGCCTACCGCTGGCAGACCGACATCCGCGACGCCAACGTCGCTGCCGCCTACGCCGGACTGATCCTGGCGCTTTCGATCTTGTCCACCATGATGATCCTTCGGCTCACGCGCACGCCGAAAGAGCAGCGGATGATATGAGCGGCGAGTTCACGGCTCGGATGCGAACGGTCTTGTTGCATGTGGGCGCGGTGCTGATGGCGCTGTGGATCCTGATCCCGATCTACGTGATAACCGCCGCGGCGTTCTCCACCACAGAGGCTGTCTTCAGCTTCCCGAAGCCCCTGGTGCCGGAGATCTCCACCGAGACCATGGAGTTCTTCCTCGGCGCGACCGGAGTGTTGCCGGCGCTGCGGCGCAGCGTCGTCGTCGCCTTCTCGACGCTTGCGCTGGCGATGGTCATCGGCACCCCGGCCGGATACGCGCTGGCGCGATTCCGGTTCCGCGGCGCCAGCGCGTTCCGCGTGAGCATCGTGTCCACCCGGGCATTCCCGATCGTGATCCTGTCGATTCCGCTGGCCGTGACCTTCATCCGCTTCGGGATCGACGACAGCTCCTTCGGGCTCACGCTGATGCACACGGCGCTGGCGCTGCCGTTCACCGTACTGGTCACCTCGAGCGTCTTCGCCGGCATCTCCGAGGAACTCGAAGAGGCGGCGATGACTCTCGGCTGCAGCAGGTTCTCCGCCGTCCGCCGGGTCGTCCTGCCGCTCGCGTTGCCTGGGCTGGCCGCTGCCGCCATCTTCACCTGGATCATCTCGTGGAACGAGGTGTTTGCAGCGTCGATCCTGACCTTGCGCAATCGCACCCTGCCCGCTCAGGTTCTGGTGGCGCTGACCCAGTCTGGGCTGCCGTTCCAGTTTGCCGGCGGGTTCCTCCTGCTCGCGCCTGCATTGGTGGTCGTCTTCGTGATCCGCAGGTACCTGTTCGACCTGTGGGGGCGGGTAGCGCGATGAGTTCGACGCGGACGACGGGAGACAGACGTGGCTGACGTTCGCTTCGACGCGGTCCGCAAGGTGTTCGGCCGCGACGTCGTGGCGGTCGACGATGTCGCGCTCGACGTCGCCGACGGTGAGTTCGTCGTGCTGCTCGGGCCGTCAGGGTGCGGCAAGACAACACTGCTGCGCTGCCTGGCCGGGCTGGAGAGAGTCGACGGCGGCCGCGTGCTGATCGGTAACCGCGACGTGACCCACTTGCCCCCGCGGGCGCGGCGCATCGCGATGGTGTTCCAGAGTTATGCGGTGTTTCCGCACCTGAAGGTGGGCGACAACATCGCGTTCGGACTGCGTACGCAGAAGGAGAAGGCCAGCGAGATCAAGCGCAGGGTGGGTCAGGCCGCCGAGCTGCTACGCATCGACCACCTGCTCGACCGCTACCCCGCGCAGCTTTCCGGCGGCCAACGCCAGCGGGTCGCCGTCGCTCGCGCGATCGCCACCCGCGCCGACGTGCTGCTGATGGACGAGCCGTTGTCTAACCTGGATGCACTCCTGCGGCTCGAGGCGCGCGCGGAGCTCAAGCGACTCATCCTCGAGCTCGGCGTGACGACGATCTACGTAACCCATGACCAGATCGAGGCCATGTCGATGGGTGACCGGATCGCTGTCATGAACGACGGACGGCTGGTGCAGGTGGACAAGCCGCTGACGGTTTACGACGAACCGGCCGACACCTTCGTCGGTGGCTTCATCGGCAACCCGCCGATGAACTTCGTGGCCGCCGAGATCGACGGCGGAAACGGTACACCGGTCGTACGGTTGTCCGGCGGGTCTTTCGCCCTGCCGGTCGCGGACATCTCGCACCTCGAAGATCGCCGGCTCGTGCTTGGAATCCGCGCCGAGAACATCGAGGTGCTCAAGGAGCCGGCCGACGACCTGGTCCGTGCCAGCGTCCTGGTCCTCGAGCCGCTCGGCTCGCACAACCTGCTGACCGTGCGCACCGGCGAGGACACCCTCAAGGTTGCGGCCAGGGCCGACATCTTTCCGGCGACCGACAGCGACGTGTGGCTGCGAATCGAGCCCGCCCGGATCCGCTGGATGGACCGCGAGAGCCGGCAAGCCATACCGTCGTGACCGCACCAAAGACCCACCGCGACGACCGCTCGCTCGATGACGAGTTGCCCGTGGTGTTGCGGATCCTCGAGGGCAACTGGCGCGAGGACGGCGGCTACACCAGTCCCAATGTGGACACCTACCCCTGGCAGTGGCTGTGGGACTCGTGCTTCCACGCGCTGGTGTGGGGCGCATTCCGAGACCGCCGGGCCGTGACGGAGCTGTCCAGCCTGTTCCGATCCCAGCGCCCGAGCGGCTTTGTACCTCACCTGAGCTACCGGCTCTCGCCGCAGGACGCTGTGCCACTGTGGGGGGTACCGGGCTCATCGACGATCACGCAGCCACCCATGTACGCACACGCCGCGCGACAGCTGGCCGCCCGCGGGTTCGACTTGCCGGGGGACCTGATCACGCGCATCGAACACGCGCTGGAACAGCTCTGGGCCACGCGTCGCGCGGACAGCGGGTTACTGCTTTGCTTTCACCCGTGGGAAGTGGCCGACGACTCGCCGCGCTGGGACTCCTGGGATCACCAGCCTTTCGACCGCTTCGGGTCGTGGCGGGCACGTAAGGCCGAGCTCGTCGCGGCGCTGGAGCTCGACGACGAGGATGCCGCAGTCGGCAGCTCCCGCTTCGTGGTCGGCTCGGTTGCTTTCAACGCCCTGGTCGCGTTCAACCTCGGCGAGCTGGCCGCATTGACCGGCGCATCGCGGTGGGCGGCGCGGGCGCGTGCACTGACCGACGCGATCGAGCAGAGGTGGGACCCGGCGTTGCTGACCTGGGTCGATGCCGCGGCCGGCGACCCGCCCTCGGCCCGCGTGCGGACACTCGACGCGCTGTTGCCGCTGCTCGTCAGCCAGGACGTAGCACATCGCGACGCCGGCTGGGCGCAGATCCTCGATCCTGCGGCCTTTGCCACGCGCTTCGGCCCGTGCGGCGTGCACCGGGCCGAGCCGTCGTTCGACCCGAACGGCTACTGGCGCGGAGCGGCGTGGCCGCAGCTGAACTACCTACTCTGGGTCGCTGCCCGCCGCCAGGGACGCCGCGAGTTGGCCGACGGGCTCGCGACGCGGACCCGCGCGGCGGCGGTGGGCAACGGCCACGCCGAGTACTGGAACCCCGACACCGGTGCCGGGCTCGGCGCGGCACCACAATCGTGGACGACTCTGTGGGTCGTCATGGGACCGGGCAACCCGTGACGGCCGCGGAGCCCGCGTCCCGGCGCCGGCGCTACGACCTGGCTCCCCATTATCCAGTCGTCGGCGGCGCAGTCGAGGTCGGCTACGAGGCGCTCGTCGCCGACATCGTGGCCAACGGTCCATCGGTCTTGGCGCTCGACGGTCCAGCCGCGCTCGACTGGGAACCGCTGGTCGGCTCGCTCCTGGCTGCACTGGAGAAGGCCGGGCTCCGTCCGCACGGAATCGACGTCCGGCAACACCTGCTGCCTTGGCCGGTCATCGAACGCGAGACGGTCGACGACCGGCTCAGCGACGACACCGAGTTCGCGCCACTGTGCGGCTTGGGCCTCGAGCGCCTGTTCGAGTCGCATCCGCGCCCGGCCGAACGTCCCGTCGGCACAGACCTGTCCGTCGTGTTCGGACCCGGCGCAGGACTCGCACCCTGCGACCTGCTGTGGTACGCGGGCCTGCCCAAGCGACTGGCCACCGACGCGGTACGCCTGGGCGCCCCCAACCTCGGGCAGCGACCATCGCAGCGTGGCACGCAGCGCCGGCTGTTCTTCGTGGACTGGCCGATCCAGGACCGGCACGCCGCATCGCTGGTAGGCCTGGTGGATCGGTACGTCGATGCCACCCGACCGGGCGAGCCACACTCGCTCGACGGGGACGCGCTGCGATCCTCGCTGTGCGAGTTGGCCCGCGGGCCGTTCCGGACCCGTCCGGTGTTCATGCCGGGCGCCTGGGGAGGACAGTGGCTGCGGCGGGTGATCGGAGCGCCGACCGAGGGACCCAACATCGCCTGGTCCTACGAGCTGATCACCCCGGAGAGCGGGATCCTGCTCGGCGACACTGCACTCGTCGAGGTCGGGTTCGAGCTGCTCATGGCCGTCGCCGGCGAGGCAGTCGTCGGGTCTGCGGTCGCTCGTCGCTTCGGCGCGTCGTTCCCGATCCGCTTCGACTACCTCGACACCGTCGACGGGGGCAACCTCTCCGTCCACTGCCACCCGCGACCGGACTACATGCACGACGTATTCGGCTGGCCGTACACGCAGGACGAGAGCTATTACGTGATGGCGACCAGGCCGGGCGCCACCGTGTTCCTCGGCTTGCGGGACGGCGCCGACCTCATCGAGTTCCGCGACGAGGCGGAGCGCGCGGAGAAGGCGGGGACCGAGTTCGGTGTGGGCAGATACGTCGAGCAATTCCCGGCCCGTGCCCACCAGTTGTACCTGATCCCCTCCGGAACCCCGCACGCCAGCGGCGAGGGCAACGTGGTGCTCGAGATCAGCTCGACCCCGTATCTGTACAGCCTGCGCTTCTACGACTGGTTACGCGCCGACCTGGCCGGCGAGCTGCGGCAGGTCCACGTGGGGCACGCGTTCGCCAACCTGAACCGGTCGCTGCGCGGACGACAGGCACGCCACCAGCTCGTCCCCGATACTCGGGTGGTGCGATCCGGGCCAGGCATGACCGAGCTGGAACTGGGACGTCATCCCGACCTGTTCTTCGCCGTCCACCGGCTCGACTTCAGGGACAGGGCCGAGGACGACACTGCCGGCCGGTTCCACGTCCTCAACCTGGTCGAGGGCGACGATGTCGTCGTCGAGACGGAAGCCGGCCGGGTTCACGGACTCTCCTATGCGGAGACACTGGTCGTGCCGGCGTGCGTCGGGCGATACCACCTCAGCAGGCGCGACGGAGGGCCCTGCAAGGTCGTCAAGGCGTTCGTGAGGGACTCCTGATGCGGGCCGGGTCTCAGGGCGAGCCCGTCGTGCTGGCGCTCGACGTCGGCGGCACGACCGTCGAAGCGGCGGTCGTAGGCAGCGAGGGTGCCATCCGGGGCGAGGTGCTGCTGGAGAGCCCGGATGATGCCGATGCCGCAGCCATCCTCGACTGCTTTGGCGGGCTGCTCACTCACCTGCGACGGCGGGCCGAGGCGGCCGGACAACGACCCGTCGCTGCGGGGCTCGGAATGCCGGGGCCGTTCGACTACCCACGCGGCGTGTCCCGGATGCGGCACAAGTTGGCCGCCGTGCGTGGACTCGACCTGCGGGCGCCGCTGGAAGCGGCCGTCGAGCTGCCCGTGTACTTCTTCAACGACGCGACCGCGTTCGCCATCGGCGCCTGGTGGCACGAGCACAGCGACGAGCCACGGCTGATCGGCCTCACCATCGGAACCGGTCTCGGATCGGGCTTCGTCGTCGCAGGCCGGCCGGTCGCCATGGAGGAAGGCGCACCCTCGAGCGGCGAGCTGTGGGACTTCCCGTTCCGCGGCGGAATCCTCGAGGACGCGGTGTCCGGGCGCGCCGTCAGCCGATCGTATAGACGACGTTCGGGCCAGGCGTTGGAGGCCGGCGAGATCGCCGGCAGAGCCCGCGCCGGAGATGTTGCGGCGCTGGAAGCCTTCACTCGGCTCGGCGAGGCGCTCGGCGAGGGCCTGGCAGCTGCGGCTGCGCCCTTCGGTCCCACCCGCGTCGTCTGCGGCGGGCAGATCGCCAAGGCCTTCGACCTGTTCGGCTCACGCGCGCAGGCCGCCTACCGTCGGCTCACAGCCACCGACGTGGTGTTCTCCGCGCCGGGAAACCCCCACCTCGCCCTGCTCGGCGTCGCCCGTTGCCTCGCGTGGGAGACGCTATGAGGTACCTGACCATGCTGCTGGCCGGTCGGGTCGAGGCGGCGGTCCGCACGCTGTTGGCAGAGCACCCGGAGCTGCTCGACCGGCCGAGTTCCTTGTACCGGCACCGTGTGCACGGCAACTCGGCGTGCCTGCACATCGATCCCAGCGCCGTGGTCAACGACGCGCTGTTCAACCTGTCCTCCGGAGAGGTGACAATCGAGCGGCACGTCTTCTTTGGTCACGGCGTGTCGATCCTGACCGGCACCCACGACATCACCAGGTTCGGACCAGATCGGCAGGTGGCGATTCCGAGGGCTGGGCGGGACGTCCGCATAGGCGAGGGCGCCTGGCTGGCCAGCCAGACCATCGTGCTCGGCCCATGCACCATCGGTGAACACGCCGTCGTCGCCGCGGGTTCCCTCGTCCTCCACGACGTCCCCGCCTACACCGTCGTGGCCGGCCGCCCGGCCAAGCCGATCCGAACCCTCGAAAAACACGGCTGAGGAACTGACAGATGTCTGCGGCACTCCGAGGCCACAGGTCGCCGTCTGGACGAGTTCGCCTGCTGGCACGTTGAGGCGCTGCCCAACGGCACGCATGCATGGCAAGGGAATCCACTGTCAGCCGGCGAGGGCGGCATACTCCGAGGCGACCTGGGCGCCGAGCCGGGCGTTGTTCTTCACCAGGGCGATGTTGGCGGTCAGGCTGGCACCCCCGGTGATCTCCACGATCCGGCCGAGCAGGAA
>JBOGDU010000283.1:0-16432 GCA_050743145.1 Jiangellaceae bacterium
GGGCGCCATGTCTCCAGCCCACCTGCCCGCGTGGGCAGCATCAGGCCGGCCACGGCTCACACCTGCCTCGGCGGAACGTCGATCCAGCGCCGTTCAGCCGAGGATCGCAGTGCCAGCTCCACGAGCAGGGAGCCGCGGGCGCCGGACTCCAGCGTCTGGTCGAAGGGCTCGTCGGCGACGACATGGCGGAGGAAGGCCTCCCACTGGTGCTTGAAGGCGTTCTCCTCGGGGTCGATCGCCGACGCCTCGACCCAGGTGGAGCGGAAGTCGATCGGGTTGGGGATGTCCGGGTTCCACACGGGCCGCGGCGTCGCCGACCGCGGCTGCAGATGGCACTCGCGAAGGCCGGCGACCGCCGAGCCGAGCGTGCCGTCGACGTAGAACTCGACGAGCTCGTCACGCCACACGCGGGTCGCCCACGAGCAGGTGAACGACGCCACGATGCCGCCGTCGAGTTCCATCAGCGCGTACGCGGCGTCGTCTGCGGTCGCAGCGTAGACGGCACCCTGCTCGTCGACGCGTTCCGGGATGTGGGTCACGGCGTGACAGAGAATCGACCGCACCTGGCCGAACAGGGCCTCGAGGACGTACTGCCAGTGCGGGAACATGTCCAGGACCATCCCGCCGCCCTCGTCGCGCCGGTAGTTCCAGCTCGGGCGCTGCGACGGTTCCAGATGCCCCTCGAAGACCCAGTACCCGAAGTCGCACCGTACCGAGAGCAGCCGGCCGAAGAACCCGCTGCGCACCGCCCGGCCGAGCTTGATGAGCCCGGGCAGGTACAGCTTGTCCGCCACGATGCCGTTCTTGACACCGGCCGATCGTGCCAGCGCGGCCAGGTCCGCCGCCTCGGCCGCGGATGTCGACAGCGGCTTCTCACAGTAGACCGCCTTGCCGGCCTCGATGGCCGCGCGGACGCCGCTGGGCCGCGCCCCCGTCGCGGTCGCGTCGAAGTAGATGTCGACGGAGGGATCGCCGAGAACCGCGGCGAGGTCTGTGGTGTACCGGTCCAGGCCACTCTCCTTGGCCACGGCGGCCAACCGGGAGGCGTCACGGCCGACGAGGATCGGCTCGGGCCAGATCACGTCGCCGCCACCGAGCGCCACGCCCCCCTGCTCACGGATGGCCAGGATGGAACGGGCCAGGTGCTGGTTGCGGCCCATCCGCCCGGTCACGCCGTTCATGGCGATGGTCACGGTCTTCGTCGGCACGGTCACTCTCCCGGGTCGGTCAGGATTGCGGACGCGGTACGAGCGGCACTGCCGCCGAGATAGAGGGCACCCAACGACGGGTCGGCCAGGAGCTCGCCGGCTGGCCCGGAGATGTGGATACGCCCGAGGTCGAGCACACAGCCCACGTCGGCCATTTGTAGGGCGCGGCGGGCGTTCTGTTCCACGAGCATGACCGCGGTGCCGATGGCGCGCATCCGCGCGATCTGCTCGAAGACCGTGCTGGTCGTGCGCGGATCCAGGCCCATCGACGGCTCGTCCAGCAGTACCACCGCGGGCTCGAGCATCATGGCCCGGGCGAACTCGACCTGCTTCTGCTGACCGCCGGACAGCAGTCCGGCAGTCATCTTCCAGCGTTCGCCGACGATCGGGAAGATCTCCTTCACCCGCGCACAGCGCCGTGTGACGAGAGGGGCGTCACGGATGCTGTACGCGCCGAGCCGGACGTTCTCCTCGACGGTCATCTCGGGGAAGACGCTGTGCCCTTGGAGCACGTGAGCAACCCCCTTGCGGAGGAGCTCCTGGGGGCGGAGGCCGGTCACGTCTTCGCCGCGCAGCAGGACCTGACCGGAGCGCGGCCGCAGCAGCCCGCTGGCGACCCTCAGGACCGTCGACTTGCCCGCGCCGTTCGGCCCGACCAGGCAGACGACGGCGCCGGCGTCGACGCTCACCGACAACCCGCGCAGCACCAGCGCGGCCCGGCCGTAGCCTGCCTCGATGTCACGGATCTCGAAGATGGGTTCAGACACCGAGGTACGCCTCCAGCACCCGTTCGTCGGCCTGTACCTCGGTCGGCGAACCGGCGACGATCGGCTTCCCGCGGTCGAAGACGACGACGTGGTCGCAGAGGCTCATGACGAGGTCCATGTTGTGCTCGACGACGAGGAAGGTCCGGCCTTCGCCGTTGAGGTCGCGCACCAGGCCCGCGATCCGTTCGATCAGTGCCGGGTTGACGCCGCCGGCCGGCTCGTCGAGCAGAATCAGCGACGGCTCGGCCATCAGCACGGCGGCCAGCTCCAACAGCTTCTGTTGACCGAACGAGAGGTCTCTGGCCTCGGCCCGCTCCAGGTGGTCGAGGCCAACCCGGGTCAGCCACATCCGGGCCCGATCCGTGTCCGCCCGGTTGCCGAGACCGCCGAGCACCTCGCGCATGCGGGTGCGCCGCAGCGCCACCAGCATGTTGTCCCGCACGCTCATCCGGGGAAAGATCCGGCAGAGTTGAAAGGTCCGGCCGAGACCGACGTGCGCGATCCGGTGGGGGGACCACCCCGTCACGTCGCGCCCGTGGACGACCACCTGCCCGGCGTCGGGCCTGATCATCCCTGTGACCAGGTTGAAGAAGGTGGTCTTCCCAGAACCGTTGGGCCCGATCAGGCCGTTCACCAGGCCGTCGCGCAGCTCGACGCTGGCGCCGTCGACAGCACGCACACCACCGAAGGCCTTGGTGAGGTCGCTGGTCTGCAGGACGGTCATGTCGTGACCTCCTGCCGGTCGCGGACCTGCTGCTGCGACTCTTCGCGGATCGACGATGCCCTCGGGCCGAAACGCCGGCCCAGCGACCGGACCGCCGGGATGATGCCGTCGGGCATGAACAGCACCACGACGGCCAGCAGGACACCGGACAGGACGATGTGCAGCTGGGTCTCGCCGAACCGGGTGAGGAAGTATTCGCCGGTGGGCGCCACGATCATTGCGCCGAGCGTCGGGCCCAGCAAGTGGCGGACGCCGCCGAGCAGCGCCATCAGCACCATGTTCGCGCCCACGATGATCGAGAAGACGAAGATCGGGTCCAGGCTGCCGAACCACATGCCGTAGAGACCGCCGGCAACGCCGGTGAAGCCCGCCGACAGCCCGAACACGGCGACCTTGTAGACCATGGTGGGCACGCCGAGCGCCTCGGCCTTGTCCTCGTCCTCGCGGATGGCCTTCAGCCCGGCGCCGAACCGGGACCGGTCGATGAACCACCAGGTGAGCAATGCCAGGAACAGCAGCGCCGCGAACAGGTAGAAGGACAACACGTGGTTGCTGGTCCGGTCGAGATCCTGGGAGATCGCCGGCACTCGCAACCCGCTGGAGCCTCCGGTGAGCTCGCGGGCGTCCTGGGCGAGCAGGCTCATCATCGCGACCAGCGCGATCGAGACGATGACGAACGACGCGCCGCGCACCCGGACCGCGGCCGTGCCGACGACGACGGCGAACAAGGCCACGCCGACGGCGCTGACGCCGAGCGCCACGAGGTGGTCGAGGCCCGCCTCGGTGACGAGTAGGCCGGTCCCGTACGCGCCGAGGCCGAAGAAGGCTGCATGCCCGAGGGAGACGTATCCGGTGAAGCCCCCGACGAGGTTCCAGGACGTTGCCAGCACGGCGTACATCACGACCAGGACGCCGACGTAGCGAAGGTAGCTGTTCGGCGCCAGCCACGGGTATGCCAGCAGGGCGCAGGCCGCCACAGCCAGCGCGGCCCGTCGGGCCAGAGGGCCGGTCAGCAGCTCAGAAACGTTCGGCAAGACGCCCCCCGAAGAAACCCTGGGGCCGGAGCAACAGCGTGGCGAACAGGAAGCCGTAGAAGATCAGGCCCGCCCAGGTGGCCCCGCCCGAAACCTGGACGACACCCTCGATGGCGCCGAGGAGAAGCGCGGCGATCGCCGCGCCCTGGACGCTGCCGAGCCCGCCCACCACGATGATCGCCATCAGCTTGCCGATGTAGTCCCAGTGCGCGGCGGGGAAGAACGGGTCGATGATCGCGAGCACGGCCCCGCCGATCGCGGCCGTCGCCAGACCGATTCCGAAGCCGACGCCTCGGACCCAGGTGGTGTCGATGCCGATGAGCGTCGCCGCCGTCGGATGCTGGATCGTCGCCCGCAACGCCTTGCCGAAGCGCGTGACCCGCAGCACCAGGAAGATGGCGACGAATGTGACGACAGCGATGCCGAAGCCGATGAGCTTGTCGACGGGCAGGGCGACTCCGAAAACCTGCAGCGCCGTTGTCGCGTAGTCGACGGTGATCGATCGGTACGAGCCGGTCGCCACCACTCCCAGCCCGCCCTCGATCAGCAAGGCCAACGCGAAGGTCAGCAGGACCGACATCATCGCGACGTTCTCGGGCGCCAACCGCGACACGAGCAGTCGCTGGATGCCGATGCCGAGCACGAAGAACAGGGGAGCGGTGACGATCACCGTCGACAGTGGGTCGACACCGGTGACTCGGTGCAGGAAGTAGGTCGAGTAGGCGGCGAGGAACAGAAAGGCCGGATGCGCGACCATGACGATGCGCATCACGCCGAAGTACAGAGTCAGCCCTGAGGCCAGCAGGGCGTAGAGCCCACCCGCCAGCAACCCCAGGGCCAGGCCCTGCGCGAACAGATCTCCACTCACCACGGTGCTTTCGGGAACTGGATGTCGGCGGTCTGGGCGTCCGAGCCCTCGGGCAGCACGATCTGGATCTCACCGCCCTGCCACTGTTGGATCATGTGGGCAGACTGCGGCCGGCCGGCCTCGTCGAACGACAACGGGCCGACGATCGTGTCGAACTCGTTCTCCCGGATGTGGTCGGCGAGCGCACGCTGGCACTCCTCGCCCTGCTCGGCGCAGCCGACGGCCTCGACCGCCGTGGCGACGATCTCACCGGTGGTGAACCCGTTGGCGGCGTCCTCGGACGGGTCGACGCCATGCAACTCGCTGTGGAACTCGACGAACTCCCGGTTCACACCGAACTCAGAGCCGATGGACCAGCCGACCGGCGCGATGACGCCCTCGGTCGCGGTGCCGACCGCCTCCTCGAACTCGGGCAGGGTGGGTCCGGTCGAGAACGCGGCGATGTCGGGCTGGTAACCCAACTCCTGGAAGGCACGCAGCAGGCCGACGGAGTCCTCGAACTGGGTGCCGCCGACCACGATGTCGGCATCGGTGTCGGCGATCCCGGCGGCAACCGCTGTGAAGCCTGTCGTGCCCGGCGGGTAGACCTCGTCGGCCACGGTCTCGATCCCTCCGGCCTCGAGCTTCTCCTTCAAGCCGTACGCGGTGCCCTGGGCAAACGGGTCGTCGAGTGCCGCGTACGCTGCGGTCTGCGGCCGCTCGCCCTCCGGCAGGGCGAGGATCCACTCGGCGAGGTAATTGTAGTGGTCGTTCGCGACAGCAGGTGCTGCATAGAACAGGTACTCGAAGCCCTGTTCGAACACCTCGGGAGCTGCTCCGGCCGGCTCGACGAAGAGCATGTCGTAGGACTCGGCGACCTCCGCGGCAGGGATCACCAGACGGGTCGAGAACGGCCCGAAGACCAGGTCGACCTCGTCCTGGGTGATCAGCGACTCGTAGTCGGAGACCACCCGGTTGGGATCGGAGGCGTCGTCCCGGAAGATCAGCTCGACCGGACGGCCGAGCATGCCGCCGGCCTCGTTGACCATGGCCGCCCAGGTCTCGTAACCCTGTTGGACACCCTGCCCGGGTTCGGAGAAGTCGCCTGTCAGCGGCAGCGAGATGCCGATCACGATCGGGTCGCCTGCGGGGGATTCGCCGGCATCGGTGTCGCCCTCACCACCACCTGCCGTGGGATCATCGGCGGCGTCGTCACCGCAGGCGCTGATCAGGAGACCGAGCGCCAGCAGGGGAGCGACCAGCGGGCGGACAGTGCCGGAACGGAGTGCAGCGGGGTGCCCGATCTCGACCATGGGTCGGCGACGGAGCGGGTTTCGCATGCCTACCTCCTCGTCAGGGGTCCGCCGAGCGGACGAAAGCGCTTACGCAAGCGCTTTCTGGTACCGTAGATCAGCCCGTTGACCGGGACAAGGGGGTGGCTGTGGTCGAATTCGAGCGGGCTCCGCGCCTGGTGGACGTCGCCGAGTCCGCCGGCGTATCGCTCGCCACGGCATCGAGGGCGCTGGCCGGCAGGGACGGCGTGAGTCCGAGCCTGGCCGAACGCGTCCGCGACGTGGCGGTCTCGCTGGGCTACGTGCCCAACGCACACGCGCGCGCCCTGGCCGGGGCGGCGCAGCCCATGGTCGGGCTCATTGTGCACGACGTGGCCGACCCCTACTTCGCCGAGATCGCTAAGGGCGTCCTGCGCGTGGCCGACGAGCAGGGGCTGATGGTGCTGATCAACCAGTCCGAACGGCAGCCCGAGATCGAGCTGAACCGGATCCGGTCGTTGCGCGCCCATCGGGTCGGATCGATCGTCCTGGCCGGGTCGGGGTACGTCGATGCGGCCCAAGAGGCCGACGTCGCGGCAGAGGTGCTCGCCTTCCGCGACGCCGGCGGCCGGGTCGCCCTCGTCGGTCGCCACCACCTGCCGGTGGACGCCGTCCTGCCCGACAACCAGGCGGGCGGCCGGACTGCCGTGCGACACCTGCTCGATCTCGGTCACCGCCGGATCGCCGTCGTGGCCGGCCCGGCGAACCTGTCGACGGTCGCCGACCGGCTCGCCGGCGTCCTCGAGGAGGTCGAGGCCGCCGGCACGGATCCGGGTGACCTCGTCGTCGAGCACGACGCCTTCTCCCGAGACGGCGGTGTGGCCGCGACACGGAGGCTGCTGGAGCGAGGAACGGACGCGACCGCCATCCTGGCCCTGACCGACGTCATGGCGATGGGTGCACTGTCCGTGCTGCGTAGCGCCGGGCGGCCGGTGCCCGGGGAGATCTCGGTGATGGGGTTCGACGACGTGACGGTGGCGGCCGACCTCGCGCCGGCGTTGACGACGGTGCGCCTGCCCATGGCGGAGATGGGGGCGATGGCGCTGGGCCTGACCTTGCGAGCGCCGGCGGCGCGTCCCCGCCGCCGGCGGACCGGGCACCAACTGGTCATCCGGGACTCGACGGCCCCACCGCGGTCCGACCACTGACGCAGTTTCGTGGCCGGAACGTTATCGGCCCTTGACATGCCCAGGGATCCGGCTAGTCTCACGCCTGGTGTGACGAAAGCGCTTTCGCAAGCGCTTACTCATGCGCACGGAGTCCGGCTCGAGGGAGACGGTTCCATGCATCAAGCCACCCGTCGCGTCCGTTCCCGCAACCACGTCACGTTCTCCGCAGCGGGCAGCCGGCTGTCGCTCGCGCTGGCGACAGCGTTGGGCACGGCCCTGTTGGCGACTGCGCCGGCCGCCAGCCAGGAGGACGAGCCCATCCTGGATCCGATACCGGAGCAACCGGCCACGTCCGGCATCGGGCTCATGCTCGAGGAGGTCGTCACCGTCCCGGAGTCCGAGCCGACGCCGCCGCCGACCGACCAGCGGCTCATGCGGCACGCGCGGATCAACTATGTCGGGGAGGTTCCGGACGGCTCCGGCCGGCTGTTCGTTCCCGACCTCAACGGCCCGCTGTACCTCGTCGAGGGAGGTACGTCACAGTTGTACCTGGACGTCAAGGCGGCCGTGGGGGCGAACTTCTGGTCCGGCCGGGGTCTCGGCAGCGGCTTCGGGTTCGTCGCGTTCCATCCGGAGTTCGAGGACAACGGCAAGTTCTACACGGTGCACACCGAGGCGTTGGGGGCTCTGCAGACCGAGACTCCCGACCTGCCCGCCCAGCCCAACCCGTCCCACCACGGGGTGATCACCGAGTGGACGGCAGACGATCCGACCGCGAGCACGTTCAGCGGGACCAGACGTGAGGTGCTGCGCCTCGGGTTCCGGAGCTTCATCCACGGTTTCCAGGAGATCGGCTTCAACCCGACGGCTAAGCCGGGCACCCCCGACCACGGCCTTCTCTACGTGGCGGCCGGTGACGGGGGCCGCGGCGTCTCGAGTCCCGATCCCCAGGACCTCGGCACGCCGTACGGGAAGATCCTGCGAATCGACCCGGCAGGTACCAGCGGCGTCAACGGTGAGTACGGCATCCCGCCGCAGAACCCGTTCGTGGATGAGGCCGGGGCGCTCGGTGAGGTCTTCGCCTACGGGTTCCGCAACCCGCACCGGTTCAGCTGGGACCCGGTCCGGCCGCACCGGATGTACGTCGGCATGATCGGCGAGCACAACATCGAGTCGATCTACGAGATCAGGGCCGGCGACAACGCCGGCTGGACCGAACGGGAAGGTCCGTTCGTGGTCCAGGAGAACGACCCGACGTGCAGCGTCTACCCACTGCCCGAGGACGACGAGCAGTTCGGTTACACCTACCCGGTGGCGGCGTACGACCACGACCGACCGGCGGGGTTCCCGCGGTGCTCCGACTCCGGTGACGCGGTGATCGGTGGCTTCGTCTACCGCGCCGGCGGAGTCCCGGAACTGCAGGGCAAGTACGTCTTCGGTGACGACGTCAACGGCAGCCTCTGGTTTACGGAATCGCAGGAGATGAAGCAGGGCGAGGGCCTGGCGACGATGTACGAGTTGATGCTCTTCGACGACTCGGGCCAGCGGACCACCATGCAGGATCTCGCCGGTGACGACCGCGTCGACCTCCGGTTCGGCCGCGACGGCCATGGCGAGCTCTACATCCTGTCCAAGGCGAACGGCACGATCTGGAAGGTGACAGGGGCCCGTCAGTTCGCCGGTTGCGACACCGGCGACACCATCGTCGAGGACGTGACGGGAGAGGAGAACTGGGACCCGATCACTCCGGACAAATGGGACTTTCAGGCAAACCAGGTGATACTCACCGAGCCGGGGGAGCAGCGGCCGGGTCCGCGTCGGCCGTTCGAGTACGCGGTGCTCACCGAGGGACCCGAGTTCGGCTCCGTCCAGATCGACGCCGAGGTCCGGATCGACACTCCGGTGGAGATCAGCAATCGAGATGTCATCATCGTGTTCGGGTGGCAGTCGGACACGCAGTTCTACTACGCCCATCTGTCCACGGACAATACGATCTACCCGCACAACGGGATCTTCAGGGTCGACAACGCCGACCGAGTCCGCATCGAGCACCAATGGGACGGGACGATCGGTGCACCGCCGGCCATCACAGATCAGGAGTGGCACAAGGTCAGGGTCACGCACTGCGCCGAGACAGGCGAGATCGCGGTGTACATGGACGGCTCCGAGCAGCCGCTGATGACAGCCGTCGACACGACGTTCGGCTTCGGGAGAGTGGGCTTCGGCTCGTTCGACAACATCGGGCGACTGCGCAACGTGACGGTGACCGGTACACCCGTGGAGTCCTCGACCGTGCTGCCCAGCCTGCGATCGGACCTCGTGGCGCACTACGACTTCGACCACCCGCGCGCGGCCGACCCGGCCCGCGAGGAGGATCAAGGCCTGTCGGGAACCGACATCGACCTGGTCAACGGCGGCGCCGACATGCGGGTGGACGACGCCGCCCATCCGGGCAGTACGTCCTCCATGCAGACCCAGCAGGTAAGCCCCACCGTGGCCGGCAACGACGACTGGAAGGCGGGGATCTACGCGGCGGGCGGCGTGCCGACGTTGGACGCGTTCAACGCCGCCAGCGAGGCGACGGTCATGGGCTGGTTCAAGATGACCGGCCAGAACCCGAGCCCGAACAGCAACACGTCGAACCCCAGCGACTTCTACGGTGCGATCGGGCTCGCGGGGGTGCTGTCGGGCGACTCGGACGGCCACGCCGTACGTTCCCTGCTCGAGGTGATCAACGTATCCGGTGAGCTGCGCGTCGTCGCGCTGGGCCGGCGGGTCGACGGCAGCAGTTCGCAGACCTTCGCCGCCGACCAGGACTGGCAGAGCGTGCTGCCTCTGGACGAGTGGGTCTTCCTCGCGGCCACGTTCGACTACGACGACGGCACGATGCATCTGTACAAGAACGGCGAACCGCTGGACGGCTTCTACACGCTGCCGGGCGACCCGTGGGGAGTCATCGGCGACCCGGAGCCGGATCTCACCTCCGCCACCGATCCGCGCGGCATCAAGCTCGGCGGCAGCTTCCCGCAGAACACCCGGGAGACCAACCCGTGCAACTGCCGCATGGACTCGCTGATGTTCCTCGACCGGGTCGTCAGCCCACTGGAGATGCGGGCGCAGTACGCGAGGTTCGAGTCGTCCACGACGTCGTGAGTCGACCGACCGTGGGTCGGTGCCCGGGGTACCGACCCACGGTCGGTGGGCGCGCCTAGGGTGTCGTGGCATGGCGACCTGGGACGACGTACGCCGCATCGCGCTGGGGCTGCCCGAGACGGTCGAGCATCCGGGACAGGGTGTACCGGTGTGGCGGGTCAAGGACAAGATGTTCGTCTGGGAGCGCCCGCTGCGCCGTGCTGACTTCGAGGCGCTCGGCGACGCGGCGCCTGACGGGCCGATTCTCGGCGTCCGGGTGCCCGACGTCGGGGCCAAGGAGGCTCTGCTGGCCGAGAACGCGGACGTCTACTTCACGACGCCGCATTTCGACGGCTACCCGGCGATCCTCGTCAGGCTCGACCGGATCGCCGTCGACGAACTCGATGAGCTGATCGTCGAGGCGTGGCTCGACCGGGCACCGAAACGCCTGGCCGACGAGTACCTGTCGGACGGGCGGCGGGACGAGTTGTCCGGCGACGGGTAGCCGGCTCTCCGCGTGCCGCCAGTGGCATTGGCAGGCCCGAGCCTTGCGGCGTGACCTATTTCTGAGCCGCCAGCCGCGCGACCGCCCGAGCGAGGATCGTCGCGCGCGTCTCCGGCGTGCGGGCCTTGAGCAGCGGCAGGATCACGGCATACCGGTCGGATCGGCCGAGGGACTCGAAGGCGGCGTTCGCGCGGGAGTTGTCGGCCAACGCGGCCGCGAGATCCGGCGGGACCGCGGCGTTGCGCTGCGACTCGTACGCCGCCCCCCAACGTCCGTCCGCCTGAGCGGCCGCGACCTCGGCGAGCCCGGCCGGCCGCATGCGCCCGGCCGCCGCCAGCGCCTCGACCTTCGCCACGTTGACCTTCGACCACGAACTCCTCGGCCGGCGGCGCGAGAATCGCTGGAGGAACGACACGTCGTCGTGGGCCTTGCGCTGACCGTCGATCCAGCCGTAGCACAGGGCCACGTCGAGCGCCTCCGCAGGCGTGACCGAGGCGATCCCCGAGTGTCGCTTGGCGATGCGCAGCCATGCCTCTGCCTGCACCCCGTGCTGCGCGGCCAGCCATGACTCCCACCCGGCGGCATCGGGGAAGTCGAGCACGTCCACGCTATGCCGGCCTGGCGGACGCGAGGACTTCGAGGTAGTGGGGGTTGTACATGACGCCGAGCACGTTGCCGAACGGATCGACCACCGCGGCGGTGACGAACCCCGCCTCCCCGCGCGGCGTGATCGGCTGGTACTCCGTAGCGCCCATCGACAGCAGTCGATCCACGGTGGCGTCGAGGTCGTCGACGTGCCAGTGCATGACGGCACCGCCGGGCTCGGTCGCCGCGCCGGGCGGCGCGTAGTTGCGGTCGATGATGCCCAGCTCGGCCTGGTAGTCGCCGATGCGGAACTCGGCGTAGGCCGGGCGTCCGTCGGGCCCCGACCGCGCGAAGTAGGCATCCACGCCCAGGAACTCCGTGTACCACGCCGCCGCCGCCGCCACGTCGTCCGCCCAGAAGTTGATCGTGCTGAATCCTCGCAGGCTCATATTGCGTCCTTCGTCGTCATTACTTCCGGCGGTTACGCTATCGGCACTCGTGGACCGTCCGGTTCACCGGCGACCAGGGGCTCGGTGCCCGTTCCCACGATGCCGACGCTGCTCATCCGCGTTGGTCATGGGCGGTGAACCGATCTGCCATGGGAGGAACGGACGATCGGTGGCCGAGGACTGTCAGGCGAGTCGGCTGCCCTGGTCGCCTGACAGCAGTCCGGGCTGCTCGGCGGGAGTGGCCCGGCGCGCCCGCCGGCCGCGTGCGACCTCGGTCGCCAGCGCGTCGAGCGGCTGGGCGAAAGGTCCTAGCGGATCGGTGAGCCGGACGAGCCAGGCCCGGGCGGCGTCGAGCCCGGCATCGTCGATGGCGTAGAACCTGCGGGTGCCCTCGGCGCGCACGGTGACGAGCCCGGCCTCGCGGAGCACCTTCAGGTGCTGCGAGACCGCAGGCTGCGAGATCGGCGCTCGGGCCTGCAGCGACGCGACGACCATGCCCGCCGGCTGCTCGCCCGCGGCCAGCAGCTCCAGGATCTGCCGGCGGGTCGACTCGCCGAGCGCCTCGAAGGCCGCGTCCACTCAGCTTCCGGACGGAGCCTCGGGCGGGGTGGTGTAGAAAGCCACCGAGCGTTCAGCCGCCTCGTGCGCCGGACCGGCCTCGTCACCGTCTGCTACGGCTGCATCAGCCCAACCGGCGGCCGCCCGCCGGACGAACTGGACCCCCTCGGGCGAGAAAGAGAAGGCGGCAGCCAGCTCCGGGTCGACTGGCGCTCCGCTCTCGAGGTGGAGGCCCAGCCCCATCAGGCCGAGATCCCAGCCGATGCCCACCGCACCGGGACCGAACTGTCCCCACAGGTCCGGGTCGACGTGGGCCTCATGGGCCAGCTCGAGGCTGGTGCCCTCGCCGGCCGTGGTGAGCCTGACCTCGAGCCACGACACCATCTCACCGAACTCCCACGTCACGGCGAACGACTCCGGTTGCTCGCAGCGTTCTACGACGCCACCGGCGTTGCCCTCGAGCTGGTAGCGGCCGCCGACGTGGAGATCTCCGCTGATCGGCAGGAACCACCGGGGGATGCGGTCGCCGTTGGTCAGCGCGTCCCAGAGATCGGCCTGGTCAGTGGGGTAGGTCCGGCGAGCGATGGCGATCTTTGTCGGTGCCCCGTCGCGGGAGCCGCTGCGGATCTCACGGGTCACCAGACCAGCCGCGGCCATGGAATCGATGGTCATGTCCACTCCTCATATAAGTTGTCACTTATAATTCACGCTACAAGGTGGACGCGAACCTCGCAAGCGCTCACGCCCGATGCCGCCCGCAGTGCAGACCGGTGTCGAGCGGACGCGGAGTGGGTGGGACGCCAGCGGCGTTCGGCAACTCCGGTGCGACGTGGCACGATCGCGCATGTGGCCAGTAGACCCGCCGCAGCGCAGCGCCTGAGCGACCTCGCGCGGCTGCGCCTCGTCCGCGACCGGATGGACCGGGAGTACGCGCAGCCGCTGGACGTCGAGGCGCTCGCCCGCGGCGTGCACATGTCAGCCGGGCACCTCAGCCGCGAGTTCCGGCTTGCCTACGGCGAGTCGCCGTACGCCTATCTGATGACGCGGCGCATCGAGCGCGCGATGGCGCTCCTGCATCGTGGCGACCTCAGC
This sequence comes from Jiangellaceae bacterium, assembly GCA_050743145.1. GTDB lineage: Bacteria > Actinomycetota > Actinomycetes > Jiangellales > Jiangellaceae > DASRTE01. Next base: position 13,342 of record JBOGDU010000283.1, read on the forward strand.
GTCACCGAGGTCTGTTTCGCGGTCGGGTGCTCGTCGCTGGGCACCTTCAGCACTCGCTTCACCGAATTGGTCGGTGTGCCGCCCAGCGTCTATCGGCGTGAGGGCGCGCGCGCGACGGCGGGAATGCCGGCGTGCATCGCGAAGCAGGTGACCAGACCGATCAGGAATCGAGAAGCCCTGGCCCCGAGCCGCAGTTAGCGTGACCGCCATGGACATCACCATTCACACGAGCTTCCTCCCGCATGACGACCCGGACGCCTCCCTGGCCTTCTACCGCGACACCCTCGGCTTCGAGGTCCGCAGCGACGTCGGAACCGGCAAGATGCGCTGGATCACGGTCGGCCCCGCCGGCCAGCCCGACACGTCCATCCTCCTGGCGCCGCCGGCCGCCGACCCCGGCATCACCGACGACGAGCGCCGCACCATCGTCGAGATGATGGCCAAGGGCACCTACGGCTGGATCCTCCTGGCCACCAAAGATCTCGACGACACCTTCGAGCGGCTGCAGGCCGGCGACGCCGAGGTCGTCCAGGAGCCGACCGAGCAGCCGTACGGCGTTCGCGACTGCGCCTTCCGCGACCCCGCGGGCAACCTGATCCGCATCAACGAGACACGATGAGCATGGCTACGAGGACGGACACGCAGTCGCGCGCGCTGCACGCTGCCGACAGCCACGATCTGATCCGCGTGCAGGGCGCGCACGTGAACAACCTCAAGGACGTCAGCGTCGAGCTCCCGAAGCGCCGGCTGACGGTGTTCACCGGCGTCTCCGGCTCGGGCAAGAGCTCGCTGGTCTTCGACACGATCGCTGCGGAGTCGCAGCGGATGATCAACGAGACCTACAGCGCCTTCGTGCAGGGCTTCATGCCGACGCTGACCCGGCCGGAGGTCGATGTACTGGACGGCTTGACGACGGCGATCATCGTCGACCAGGAGCGGATGGGAGCCAACCCGCGCTCCACCGTCGGCACGGCTACGGACGCCTACGCGATGCTCCGCATCCTGTTCAGCCGAGTGGGGGATCCTCACGTCGGGCCTCCCACCGCGTTCTCGTTCAACGTCCCGACGCGCAAGGCGAGCGGTGTCATGACTGCCGACAAGGGGCGCGGTGAGAAGACCATCGTGCGCAACGTGGTGTACCTCGGCGGCATGTGCCCCAAGTGCGAGGGCATGGGCGCGGTCTCCGACTTCGACCTGACCGCGCTCTACGACAGCTCCAAGTCGCTCAGCGCGGGCGCGTTGATGATCCCCGGGTACAGCATGGACGGCTGGTACGGGCGCATCTTCAGCGGTGCGGGCTTCGACATGGACAAGCCGATCAGCAAGTTCACCACGAAGGAGCTGGACAAGCTCCTCTACGGCGAGCCGACCAAGATCAAGGTCGAGGGCGTCAACCTCACCTACGAGGGGGTCATCCCGAAGATCCAGAAGTCGATGCTGTCGAAGGACGTGGAGGCGATGCAGCCCCACGTCCGGGCGTTCGTGGAGCGGGCGATCACGTTCACGACCTGTCCCGAGTGCGATGGCACCCGTCTCACCCAAGAGGCCCTGTCCTCCCAGGTGAGGGGCAAGAACATCGCCGAGCTGTGTGCGATGCAGATCAGCGACCTGGCCGAGTGGATCCGGGAGCTCGACGAGCCATCGGTGGCCCCGCTGGTGGCCGGCCTGCAGCACCTGCTCGACTCGTTCGTCGACATCGGTCTGGGTTACCTGAGCCTGGAGCGGCCGGCCGGCACCCTGAGCGGGGGAGAGGCGCAGCGGACCAAGATGATCCGTCATCTCGGCTCGTCGCTCACCGACGTCACCTACGTCTTCGACGAGCCCACCATCGGCCTGCACCCCCACGACATCGAGCGGATGAACGAGCTGCTGCTGCAACTGCGCGACAAGGGCAACACGGTGCTGGTCGTGGAGCACAAGCCCGAGACCATCTCGATTGCCGACCACGTCGTCGACCTCGGCCCCGGCGCCGGCACGGAGGGTGGCAAGGTCTGCTTCCAGGGCACCGTGGAGCGGCTGCGGGGGAGCGAGACCACCACCGGCCACCACTTCGACGACCGCGCGAGACTCAAGGAATCGGTGCGTACCTCCTCCGGCGCCCTGGAGATCCGTGGCGCGTCGACGCACAACCTCCAGGACGTGGACGTCGACATCCCGCTCGGGCTGCTCTGCGTGGTCACCGGCGTTGCCGGATCTGGGAAGAGTTCGCTGATCAACGGCTCGGTCGCCGACCGGGACGGGGTGGTGGTCGTCGACCAGGGTGCGATCCGCGGTTCGCGAAGGAGCAACCCGGCGACGTACACCGGACTGCTGGATCCGATTCGCAAGGCGTTCGCGAAGGCCAACGGCGTGAAGCCGGCGCTCTTCAGCTCCAACTCCGAGGGTGCCTGCTCCACCTGCAACGGCGCCGGGGTCATCTACACCGAACTGGGCGTCATGGCCACCGTCGAATCCACCTGCGAGGAGTGTGAGGGGAAGCGGTTCCAGGCGTCGGTGCTGGAGTACACGCTGGGCGGCCGGAACATCGCCGAAGTGCTCGCGATGTCGGTGACCGAGGCCGAGAAGTTCTTCGGCGCCGGCGAGGCGCGGATCCCGGCGGCGCACGCCATCCTCGACCGGCTCGCCGACGTCGGGCTCGGCTACCTCAGCCTCGGCCAGCCGCTCACCACGCTGTCCGGCGGCGAGCGGCAGCGGCTCAAGCTGGCCACCCACATGGCCGAGAAGGGCAGCGTCTACGTCCTCGACGAGCCGACCACCGGCCTCCACCTCGCCGACGTCGAGCAGTTGCTCGGCCTGCTCGACCGGCTCGTCGACTCCGGCAAGTCGGTCATCGTCATCGCGCACCATCAGGCGGTCATGGCGCGCGCCGACTGGATCATCGACCTCGGACCCGGCGCCGGCCACGACGGCGGCCGGATCGTCTTCGAAGGCATGCCCGCCGACCTTGTCGCGGCCCGCTCCACCCTCACCGGTCAGCACCTGGCGGCGTACGTCGGCGGCTGACCGGCCAGACCGATAATCCGGCCGTGGCGCTCCGCGGCTACGCATTCGCGGCCGTGGCGGTTGCGCTGGTCAGCGCGCTCGCCACGGT
>JBOGDU010000284.1:0-4465 GCA_050743145.1 Jiangellaceae bacterium
GTCGAACGAATTCTCCAGCGCGTCGATCGCCGCGATGTTCGCCTCGCTGGTAGTCGGGAAGAGCGACCGCGCGATCGCGGCCAGCGCGGCGTTGGCGGACACCGGCCAGCACATCTCGCGCTTGCCGGTGAGCGGCTGCCGATCCAGCCCGGGCAGCAGGCCTGCGAGCGACCGATGCCGTCGCGACCCGTCGACCACGCTCTCGTAGAGCGTGATCCCCAGGTACGCGAATGCCCGAGACGCCACCGGCGGGGTGAACCCGGGCGTCGACTGCACCAGCGTCAGTGACAGGTCGGCCCAGGCTGTCGCTAACTCGTCGCCCGGCTCAGACCGGCGGCGAGGACGCGCCCGCGCCGCTGCGTGCACGGGGCGCGTCAGCGCGATCGAGCCGACGCCGACGAGTCCCGCGTCGGCCAGCAAGCGCCGACGGCTGAGAGCGTTTGCAGTGGGCTGCGTCATGGCGGACCTCACCATCCGTACCTTGTCGTCAACCGACAACCTGTGTTCGTCGCCGATGGGCACCCGGATTGCAGGGGGTGGAGTACGTGGACGCTGATCGCCCGGGTACGCGTGCCCGCCAGCTACTCGACGACCTGCAGGATGTCCTGCTCGGATCCGGCCGCGTCACACCCGGCCTTCGGTGAGCGGCTCCGGTTCATCGGTCTCGGCTACGGCGTCGTCTATGACCGTCGTCAGATCAGCGGGCACGACCTCGTCTTCAGCTGGCTCACCGGTGGTGGCCATGTCGCCTTCGGGCTCGACTGCCTCCTTCTCTTCGATCCGCTCGGCGATCTCCACGACCTACTTGGCGCTGAGGTGGGTGGCACCCATCCGGGCGTGCACGACGAACGGGCATCTCATGGCGACGAACGATGCGTCCGACGATGCGCGCAAATCACCACGAGCTGAGTACGCGCTGGTCGATGATCGCGACGGCAGCATCCTTCGCCTGGGTGGCGACGGCGATCGCATCGTTGACGTCATCTTTGGTTGGGCCGGCTGTATCGGTATCGGGGTACTCGAAACGATTGCGAGCTCGGCGGATTCGGCCGAATGCCTTGAACGCGCGCACCGTTGAACCAAATTGCGCCGTAACGCTGTCCTGGATCGCGATGTGGCCACCGCGGCTGGTGGCGCGCAGTCCTTGGACAGCCAACAAGGCCGCCGCTGCCTTGCGCAGAGCGTCGTATGCGAGCTGGTAGGCGCCGGCGAGATCTCCGGACGACTCGGCGGCGGCAGCTGTGTTGAGGTGCAGGGTGGCGTCGGAGATGAGCCTCCGTGCGACTGCATCGTCGGGTGTGACCTGGGCAAGTTCGCCGTCGGCAAGGAGCTCGGCGATCCGCTCCCTGCCTGGTTGCCAGGTCACTATTCCACCTCGGTTGACGATGACTCGGGTCCCAGAACCGGAACGAGGGGTCGGCTCTTGATCTCGACATGGAAGCCGTCGGCGCCGTTACGCCACCAGTCGGCTGACCGGATCGTCACGTTGACCTCACGGGCTAGGCGGGAGCTGGCCCGCTGAGCCGCGTCGTCGAGATCGTCGCGATCAGGAGTACCGATGACTAGCACGTCGATGTCCGCGGGCTGCCGGCCGCGCTGACCGGTATAGCGGGCCGCCCAGGAGCCGAAGAGAAGGATCTGCTCGATCCCGGGCATGCCGGCCATCTCCTCTGCGAGTACTTGCCTGGGTCCGAAGGAACGCAGTAGTAACTCGGTCATCGGTTCGGTCAGCGGGGACGTCGCGGCCCTCACCAACCGGGCATTTCCGATCCGACGGGTGGAGACCAGGCCGGCCTGTTCTGCGCGCGCCATCTCGCGCTGGGCGGTCGCGACTGAGGTCCCGGCCTGCTGAGCCAGCTCGGTCAATGTCCACTCCCGATCAGGTGACAGCAGCACCAGCGTGAGTAGCTCCCCTTGGTGACGCGACCTCAGGATCGGCAACAGAGGTGGAGGGCCAGCTTGCATATCACGCAATATATCTCTCATGATACGAAAGTGCGACAGTGCTGCCCCAGGTTGGAGCTCGGCAGGCGTTCGACCTGCGGGAGACCAGTCATTACGGTGACTCCCGACGCAGGGGAGTGGCCATGGCCGGTGGCGGGCGGGATCAGCTGGGGCCGATCGAGCGGCTGGTGCGGCTGCTCGCGGTCTTGGAGAGTGCCGGCCTGGCCGGTGCCGGTCAGCAGCAGTTGCTCGATGTCGCCCGGTACGGCGGTGACCATGACGACCAGCGGCGGGCGCTGAACCGTGAGCTCAAGCACCTGACCGACGCGGGCTGGGATATCCGCAATGTGGGCGAGATGGGTGGGGACGCCAGGTATGTGCTGCGCGCACGGGACACCCGGCTGCGGGTGAGCCTTACTCGGGAGCAGCAGGCCGAGCTGGCTCGTGCGGCCACGTTGGCGGGTGTGAAGGATTTCGCCGAGCTCGTCGGTGATGCCCCGCGGGTCGATGCCTCGAGCCCGGGCGTGAGTGCTCCTCTTTTGAGGACTTCGGAGCATCCGAACCTGAGCCTGTGCATCTACGCCGCGAGCCACCGCTGTCTGCTGCAGTTCATGTACAAGAGACGGTTGCGTGTGGTGCATCCGCGGGTGGTGCAGCCGGGTCCGTCGGGGTGGTCTCTGGCCGGTTGTGAGGACGGTCAGGATGTGGAGAAGAACTTCGCGGTCGGTCGGATGCGGACCCTGGTCATCGACCGGCCCGGCAGCGCCACGGTCAGCTACGACGTGCGGCACACGCAGCTGGACCCGCTGACCTGGCTGGTCGACCCGCCGGTCGACGTGGTGGTCGAGACGACCGTGGATCACGTCGCGCAGGTGGAGCGGCGCCTTGGCGCGGCGACGTCCCGGACCGACGCGGGCGAGCGGGTGAGGCTGACTATCCCGGTGACGTACCGGGCGGCGTTCCGGCATCGTCTCTACGAGCTGGGCACCCGGGTGCGGGTGCTGGCGCCGCAGGATGTGCGGGCGGAGATCGTCAATGACCTCGAAGCGCACGCGGAGGTGGTGACGTGACGACGCCGGGGTATGTGCGCCGCTTCCAGCGGGTCACCCAGGCGATCGAGGTCCTCTCCCACTATCCCGACGGGCGTCGGCTGACCGACCTGGCCGCGGAGCTCGACACCACCGAGAGCGCACTGCGTGACGAGATCCTCGCGTACTTCGCGGCCGACGCGACCGTCGACCAGCTCGGTGGCGGCTACCGCGAGCCGGTCATCGAGTTCGTCGCCGACCCGTATCTCGTCGACAGCGACGAGGACGACATCGACCCTGCCGACGCGCCGTACGTGCGGCTGCGTGACATGCGGCCAGCGGCGGAGGTCGGCACCCACTTCCTGTCCCTCGGCCAGCTCGCGCAGGTGTCGAGGGCGGGCCGCGACCTGCTCACCCTCGACCCCGAGAACACCGTGCTCGCCGAGGCGGTCGAGGCGTTGGAGACGACGATCCTCGTCGGCCTAGACCCCGATCGGGACGGCTGGCTGGCGACGACGGCTCAGCAGATGCGGCGTGCCATTGGTGAGCGGCGCCGGGTGCGCATCCGGTACGCGCGGATGTGGGAGCCGGGTGTGGTCGAGCACGTCATCGAGCCCTACCGCCTGGTGCACACACGCCGCGGCTGGGAGGTCGACGCCGGAATCGTCGGGCGCGATGAGTACGTCCCGACATTCCTGCTCTCCGGCATCCGCGAACTGGACGTCCTCGACCAGACCTTCGAGCGGCCGGCCGACGTCGACGAGCGGATCGAACGCAACCGACGTGAGGTGGCCGTCACCTTCGTGGTCCCGCAGGGCGCGAGGTGGATCGTCGAGCGGCACGCCGAGTCCGCCGAGGTCCTCGAGGAGGACGAGGAAAGTGTCAAGCTGCGCGCCAACGTGCTGCCGCCGATCCAGCGACGCGTCGGATTGGTGCTGCTCGTCGCCGGCACCGACGCCTTCGTCACCGAACCCGCCGACCTACGCAACGCCGGCCGCGACCTCGCCCGCGAACTCCTCGCCCACCACATGCAGTGAGGAGCGCGTGCGCGACAGCGCGTGAGCCCATGCCGACCATTCACGTCGCGGGCTTCGATGCAACGTCGGTCTGACCCCGCCGCATGACGGCCGACTCATGGTGGCCATAGCGGTGCGGCGGGATACGAGGACACTGACAACGCGTGTGGACGCGAAGAGTCATCGATCATGAAAGGAGCAGCCATGATCGGCACGTTCTGGCCGGCGCAGCTGGTGTGATCGCTGTACCGGCGGCAGGCGGGTTGGCCTACCGGGAGGTGCGCCAACGTCAGGTCGCCACAGCGTTGGAGATCGACAACCCGAATGGGATCGTCGAGGAACGGTTCGTCCCGATCGGCGGGATCGACCAGTGGATCCAGATCCGGGGGGAGGACCGTGGAAACCCGGTGTTGCTCATCCTGCATGGCGGACCGGGATGGCCCAACGCCGTGTTCACCCTGCCCCTGCGCCCATGGG
>JBOGDU010000285.1:0-16163 GCA_050743145.1 Jiangellaceae bacterium
GGGCAGGGCGTCAACGGGCCGTGCTGGGAGCGCGACGCCGACAACCACCAGGGCTACTCCTCCGGGCCGCTGGCCGACACCGTCGAGGGCGGTCCGAACGCTCCCGGCATGGAGGTCGTCACCAACGCCGTGCTCAACGCCGGGCGTACCTACGACGGCGGGGCGTACGACCTCGAGGTGAAGATCCCGCTCGACGTGCTGCCCGCCGCGGTCGGCCCGACCAGCGGTGCGCCCACCGGCGACGCCACGAGCAACGACGCAGACCCGCTGTACATGGGCCTGAACATCACACCGTACGACTCGGACACGCAGGACCACACCGGGCAGACCCGCCTGGCCTGGTCCCCGTTCGGCAGTCAGCAGTCCGAGCCGTACCGCTGGGGCCACGCCTACCTCGACGGGTACGCGCCTCCGGTCGACCGTCCCACCACACCGACCGAGCCGATCATCCCTGACTCGGCATTGCAGGGCGAGGAGTCGCCGCAGACGATCCACCAGTCGGCGACCAACGGCGTGCCGATCTCCGGGCTGGCGCCCAGCCGCGCGCTGCGGGTCTCGAACGTCGCGCTCGCACCGACGGCGCTCGAGATGAACCTGCAGTCCACGGAGGCGGGCACGGCACACGTCTACCTGTGGACCGGTGCCCACGGCAACATCCCGGTGTTCCTGTCCAGCTGCGCCGACGACCAGGACGGGTTCAACGCATGCTCGGCGTCCGACGGTGCGCCTCCGCCGTGGGGTACGGACATGAGCGGGCGCGTCCTGCGCCACGTGGAGGTCGACGTCGCCACCGGCAAGGACGGCCTCTCGATACCGCTCGACGAGGACGCCTACCAAACCCTGCGCGCCAACGGCTCCGCGCTGGTCTCCTTCGAATCGGAGAGCAACGGTGTCAAGGCGTGGTACTTCCCGCTGGCCGAGACCTTCTCGCCACCGATCAAGAACGCACCGGCGGTGAACACGGTCACGGCGGGCTCGAGCGTCGTTTTCCGCATCGACCTCGGCGGCGAGGGCCTCGCGGGCTTGGCCGAGGGCTACCCGAACCTGACGCCCGTGGTCTGCGGCCTGCAGGCGCCGACCAGCGGCGCAGTCGAGGCGGACGGCCACGCCCGCAACCAGGAGGTCTTCGTCTGGAAGACCGACAATGACCTCAGCGGCAGCTGTGGGCGGATCGATTTCAAGCTGCCGGAAGGGCCGACCCACTCCGCCTATGTCAAGTTCAGGTAGTCACGTCGACGGGCATCGGGTGGGAGGCCGTCGGGTCTCCCACCCGAATGTTCCCCTTCCGCACGCCGGCCCGTGAGCATGCGCGGAACGCGCGGGTCCGTATGAGCTCGAACAGGTGCTCCTGATGCGTTTACACGCGTTCGTCGTGACGGTAGCGGCAGTTGCGCTGGCCTGCGCGGCGTGCAGCGAGCCCGCGACGCAGGAGGGGCGAGGGCCGTCCGCGGCCGCGCCGTCTGATGAGCGATCGGGCACGCATCTCGCGCCCGATCTCGAGGCACGCCTGCCCGACGAGCTGCGGGCGGTTCCGCTGACGACCGCGAGCACGGTGGGGGAGGCCGTGTTCGCCGACGACGCCTGGAGTCAGGAGATGACCGAGTTCCTCGCCGGTGTGGACCGGACCCGCAGCGACCTCCGGTTCGCGCAGGTGTGGGACCCGAGCAGCGAGCTCGACCTGGACGCCGGCGTCTTCCAGCTTCCGGGGATTCCGGCGACCGAGGTCCGCCAGGCCCTGGTCGACAGCGCCCGCCCGAACGCGCCGGGACTGACAGATGCGACTGAGACGGTCGGCGACAAGTCGGTCACGGCAGTGGTCTATCCGGGAGACGGCCCGACGCTCTACCTGTACGAGCAGGACGACGCCGTGTTCTACATCGGTACCCGCGACGACGACCTCGCCCTCGAGTTCCTGGCCGAACTGCCGTGAGCACGCGCCGCGAATTGTACGGTCTGCACAGTCGACATCGCTCGAAGGAGAGTGTGTGCTCGCGGCCCAGCGTCGACAGTTGATCCTCCGGGCGGTTCGCACCGACCAGGGCGCCCAGGTGGTCGACCTCGCCCAGCGGTTCGGCGTCTCCGAGATCACGGTGCGCCGAGACCTGACCGTCCTGGCCCGTGAGGGGAAGCTGACCCGCGTCTACGGGGGTGCCATCGGCGACGCCGACGAGCCGCCGTTCGAGACGACCCAGACCGAGCGCCACGACGCCAAGGAGCGCATCGGGCGAGCCGGCGCGCTGCTGGTCGAGGACGGCGAGACGGTCATGATCGACATCGGAACGACGGCGCTGGAGGTCGCCCGCGGCTTCCGTGGCCGGTCGCTGACCGTGATCACCAGCAACCTGGCGGTGGTCGACGAACTTCTCGGGGAGACGGGCATCGACCTCGTGCTGCTCGGTGGTGTCGTCCGGCGCAACTACCGGTCGCTGGTCGGTGTGCTCGCCGAGGATGCGCTGCGTCAGGTGTCGGCCGACGTCGCGTTCATCGGGACGAGCGGTATCCGGCGCCACGACCTGGCGGTCATGGACACCACGACCGTCGAGGTGCCGATCAAGCGCGGCATGATCGCTTCGGCCACCAGGAGCGTCCTGCTCGCAGACGCGCACAAGTTCTCCTCGGGCGGCGTCGTGCGGATCTGCGGAGTCGAGAAGTTCGCCGCCGTCGTGACCGATACCACGCTCGGCGAGCCTTTCGTTCAGGCCCTCGAACGCGCCGGCGTCGAGGTCATTCGCGTCTGACCCGGCTGCGCAGCCGTCCCCAGATCAAGGCCTACCCGATCACGCTCGTGCCTGGTACTGTCCGTGGGTCAGTTGTGACTCATGTGACTTGTGTGATGGCGGGGGTGCTCGCCATGTCTGTCGTGATGACGGCCATGACCGTGATCGTCGGAACGGCGCTCGCCTTCCTCGCCGTCGTGACCGTCGTCCACATCGTCTTCCGCCTCCGAGGGCTCCGGCGTCGGCTGCGGGTCCGGTACTTCGCGACGGCCGCCTGGTTCTACGCGACGCGGCGGAACGTGGGCCGGCGGCTGGCGAGTCTCGGTACCCGTATCGAACGGCGCCGCGCACGACGGCTTGCCGTCCGTGCTGCGCGGACTCAGGCGCAGGCACGGCCGTCACCGGACCGGGCTCGCCGGCCGGAGCGGATATTGACCACCTGAGTGTGCCCGCAAACCATGACGGCTCCGACGGTGATCGATGTGAGATCCGTTCCCACGTCGTGTGACGTTGGTGTCGCCCAGGTGCCCGTAACCTCACGTCGATCACCGCGGCAGAGTCATGGGACGGGCCCTGGGACCACGGGCCAGGTCTGGGAGGATGACCTCTCGTGGAATATCTGGTGATCGGTGTCGTCGTCGCGGTCCTGCTCGTGGTCGGGATCGTCGCGTACGTCGTGCCCCGTCGACGGCGGCCCGAGCAGCGGCCTGGTGTCGACCTCGTCCGCGGCGCTGACGACGACGGAGCAGTGGCGGGGGTCGACACGGCCCGACAGGGACTGGACACCGTCACAGAGCCGGACGACACCCTCGTCGAGGGTGCCGAGCGGCTCGCTCCGGCACCCGAACGACCTGCGCCGGCCGCCGGCAGGCTGGAAAGGCTCCGCTCGCGGCTGGCCCGGTCGCAGTCCACGCTGGGCAAAGGACTGCTCGGACTCCTCTCGCGTGAGCGGATCGACGACGACACGTGGCAGGAGATCGAGGACACGCTGCTGACCGCCGACCTCGGCGTGACGCCGGCGCAGGAGTTGGTCGACCGGCTGCGGACCCGGGTGCGGGTGGAGGGTATCGCCGATCCGGGCGCGGCCCGGACGGTGCTGCGTGAGGAGCTGATCGGGCTCGTCGACCCCTCCCTGGACCGCTCCCTGCGCACCGACCGCCATGTCGCCGAGAACCGGCCGGCGGTCGTGCTCGTCGTGGGCGTCAACGGCACCGGCAAGACCACGACGGTGGGCAAGCTCGCCAGGGTGCTCGTCGCGGAGGACCGTGACGTCGTGCTCGGCGCTGCCGACACGTTCCGGGCCGCCGCAGCGGACCAGCTGACCACCTGGGGTGACCGGGTCGGCGTGCCGACCGTGCGCGGTCCCGAGGGTGGCGATCCGGCGAGCGTCGCGTTCGACGCGGTGCGGGCGGGAATCGAGCAGGAGGTGGACGTCGTCCTGATCGACACGGCCGGCAGACTGCAGACCAAGGTCGGCCTGATGGACGAGCTGGGCAAGGTCAAGCGGGTGGTGGAGAGGAACGGCCCGGTCGACGAGGTCCTGCTCGTCATCGACGCGACGACCGGCCAGAACGGCATGGCACAGGCACGCGTGTTCGGCGAGGTCGTCGACGTCAGCGGCATCGTGCTCACCAAGCTCGACGGCACCGCGAAGGGGGGCATCGTCGTGGCCGTGCAGCGCGACCTCGGGGTCCCGGTCAAGCTCGTCGGTCTCGGTGAGGGGCCTGACGACCTCGCTCCGTTCGACCCGGAGTCGTTCGTCGACGGCCTGCTCGGCTGATCGGGTCACGATCGCGCGTTCACCTGGCTGAAACACAGCCGGGGCAGATGTCACCGTCCCGCAACATCTCGCATCACCCTTGGCAACACGGCGTCGCCAGAATCCTGGCCGACCACCGGATCCAGGGCCGCACGGCAGCGCCGCCTCGAGCCCCGCCCGGCCTCCTATGCGACAAGGAGTCAGCGATGCCCGAGATCAATGCGGGCGACACCGCGTGGGTGTTGGCAAGCTCGGCGCTCGTACTGCTCATGACCCCCGGTCTGGCGTTCTTCTACGGCGGCATGGTGCGCTCGAAGAACGTCCTCAACATGCTCATGATGTGCTTCATCTGCCTGGCGATCGTGCCGGTGCTGTGGGTCCTGTACGGCTACAGCGTCGCGTTCGACGCCGACATCGGCGCTGGCCTGTTGGGCGGATTGGGCAAGGTGGGGCTGTCGGGCGTGGGTCTGGACAGCGTCAGCGGAACGATCCCGGAGTTCGCGTTCGTCGCCTTCCAGCTCATGTTCGCCATCATCACCATCGCCCTGGTCAGCGGCGCGATCGCCGACCGTGCGAGGTTCGGCGCGTGGGCCTTGTTCGTCGTGCTGTGGGTCACGATCGTGTACTTCCCGGTCGCGCACTGGGTCTTCGCGTTCAGCGACGGTGAGGGTGGCTGGATCGGCGACCGGCTCGGCGCTCTCGACTTCGCCGGCGGCACGGCCGTCCACATCAACGCCGGTGCGGCTGCGCTCGCTCTGGCGCTCGTGATCGGAAGGCGGACCGGCTGGCGCACCGAGCAGATGCGCCCGCACAACCTGCCCTTCGTCGTGCTGGGTGCCGGTCTGCTCTGGTTCGGCTGGTTCGGCTTCAACGCCGGATCCGCGGTGGCCGCGAACGGTCTGGCGGCAGGCGCGTTCGTCAACACCACGGTCGCGACGGCGGCCGCGATCCTCGGGTGGCTCGTCGTCGAGATGGTCCGTGACAAGCACGCGACGACCCTCGGTGGAGCCTCCGGCGCCGTGGCCGGCCTGGTGGCCATCACACCGGCATGCGCGGCGGTGAGCCCGATCGGTGCGATCGTGATCGGTCTGCTCGCCGGCATCGCGTGCGCGCTGGCGGTCGGGCTGAAGTACCGGCTGGGCTACGACGACTCGCTCGACGTCGTCGGCGTCCACCTCGTCGGTGGCCTGGTCGGAACCCTGCTCATCGGGCTGCTCGCGACCGCAGCGTTCACCGGTGGCGCCGAGGGCCTGTTGTACGGCGGCGGCGTCGACCAACTCGGTCGTCAGGCGGTCGCCGCCGGAGCGGTGATGGTGTACTCGTTCGTCGTCACGTACGTCCTCGGCACGATCGTGCACCGGACCGTCGGCTTCCGCGCCTCCCGCGACGCCGAGGCCGAGGGCCTCGACCAGACGAGCCACGCGGAGACTGCCTACGAACTGCTCGGTGTCGGCGGTGGCACCCCGGTAAGCCGCCGCGTCGACGCCGAGACGGCGCAGGTGCGCACGGCGACGTCGGAAGAAGGTGTGAACGCATGAAGCTCGTCACGGCGGTGATCAAGCCGTTCAAACTCGACGATGTCCGGTCGGCGCTCGAGACCTTCGGCGTCCACGGCATGACCGTGAGCGAGGCCAGCGGCTACGGCCGCCAGAAGGGCCACACCGAGATCTACCGCGGCGCCGAGTACACCGTCGACCTGGTGCCCAAGCTGCGCCTGGAGATCCTGGTCGACGATGCCGACGCCGACGACGTGGTCGACGTGATCGCGAAGTCCGCACAGACCGGCAAGATCGGTGACGGCAAGGTGTGGGTGACGCCGGTCGACGCCGTGGTCCGGGTCAGAACAGGGGAGACCGGCGTCGAGGCTCTGTAGCTCGGCGACGGTGTCCGATCCCACGATGGTCAGTCCGGCGGCGCGCCTTCTCCCGGAAGGCACCGCCGAGCTGACCGCGGGTGCGGATCACCGCTTCCTGGCGGTACGAGCCGCTGTGGTCAGCGACGACACGCTGACGGCCGCCCAACGGCGGACCGCCCTGACCGAGCTTGCCGACGCGTGGCTCGCCGGGCTGTTCGCGGGGCTGCCACCGGGGTCCAGCGCCGGCATGGCCGTGGTCGCGGTCGGCGGCTACGGCCGCCGTGAGGTCCTGCCGGGCAGTGACCTCGATGTCCTGTTGCTGCACGATGGCGCCGGCGATGTCGAGGAGGTGGCGGAGGGCGTCTTCTACCCGGTGTGGAACGCGGGCATCGCGCTCGACCATGCGGTCCGCACCGTGGGAGACACGCGCGCGGTCGCGGCGACGGACCTGCCGGCGATGCTGGGGCTGGTCGACGCACGGCATGTGGTCGGCGACCCGGAGGTCACCGCGGCGCTGCGCTCCGGCGTGCTGGCGGACTGGCGGCGCCGGGCGGCGGTCCGGCTGCCCGAACTGGCCCGGATGTCCCGCGACCGGGTGACCCGGGTGGGTGAGCTCGCCCACCTGCTCGAACCCGACCTGAAGGAGGCGTACGGCGGGCTGCGGGAGACCAGCGCATTGCGCGCGGTCGCCGCCTCGTGGGTTGCCGACCGACCCCACACGACCGCGGTGGCCGAGGCACACGAATGGCTGCTGGTCGTGCGCGACGCCCTACACCGGACGACCGGTCGCCGTCGCGACCGGCTGGTCTTCCAGGACCAGGACGCGGTGGCTGCGAGCCTGGGTCTGTTCGACGCGGATGCGCTCATGCGCCGAGTTTCCGAGGCGGGCCGGACCATCGCGTACGCGGCTGACGTCACCTGGCGGCAGGTCGACCGTACGCTGCGTGGCCGGTCGGCTCACCCGCCGCGCCGCCGCGGGGTCGTGCGCCGGCCGCTGGCCGACGGGGTCGTCGACCACGACGGAGAAGCGGTGCTGGCAAGGAACGTGCGTGCCGACGTCGACCCGGTGCTGCCCCTTCGGGCCGCCGCGGCCGCCGCGCAGGCAGGCGTCGCCCTCTCGCCCGCCGCGGTTGAGCTGATGGCCGCACAGGCCCCGCCGCTCCCGTCGCCGTGGCCGGACGCGGCGCGCGACGCGCTCGTGACGCTCCTCGGCTCCGGCCGCTCCGCGGTGCCGGTGTGGGACGCGCTCGAGGCGTCGGGCCTGGTGCTGCGGTGGCTTCCGGAGTGGAGTGCGGTCCGGTTCCGCCCGCAGCGCACGCCCGTGCACCGCCACACGGTCGACCGGCACCTGGTAGAGACGGCGGTCGTCGCCTCCGGCCTGGCCCGCACGGTGGCCCGTCCGGATCTGCTGCTGTTGGCTGCACTCTTCCACGATCTGGGCAAGGGATCGCCCGGTGACCACTGCGTCGCGGGAGAGTCGATCGCCGTCTCCATCGCCGTCCGGATGGGGATGACGTCCGAGGATGCCGGGCTGCTCGGCCAGCTCGTGTGCCATCACCTGCTGCTACCCGAGATGGCCACCCGACGCGACCTGGACGATCCCTCGACCGTCGCCACGGTGGTGGCGACCGTCGGTTCCACCGACGTACTCGACCTGTTGGCCGCACTGACCGAGGCCGACGCGACGGCGGCCGGTGCCCTCGCCTGGTCACCGTTCCGGGCCCGCCTGGTGACCGAACTGGTTGCGCGCGCCCGGGCGGCGCTGGACGGTGCTCCGTCGCCGCGGCCGGCGACCTTGGAGCCGTGGCAGGAGCAGCTCGCCGCGGCGCACTCACTCGCCGTGCGAATCGAGCGGCGCGGCGCGGACGGATCATGCCGGGTGACAGTCGTGCTTCCCGCGCGCCCCGACGCGCTGGGAATGACCTCTGGGGTGCTCGCCCTGCACCGCCTGGACGTGCGGGCAGCGACGATGCAATCGACCGGCGGGAGCATCGTCCAGGTCTGGCGAGCCATCACCGGCTTCCGTGAACCGCCGACCGAGGCGTCACTGTGTGCGGACCTTGCCCGGGCGCTGGAGGGCGGGCTCGATCTGGCCGGCACACTGGCTCGCAGGTCGTCCGACCGCAGCCTGCGGGTCACGAGGCGCTCCGAGCCGTTGGTCAGGCTGCTGCCGGGAGCCTCGTCGGAGGCGTCGGTGCTGGAGGTAAGGGCCCACGACGAGTTCGGCCTGTTGTTCCGAGTGGCCACGGCCATCGGCGGTTGCGGTGCCGCGGTTCGCTCCGCTGTGGTGGGAACCCTCGGCGCCGAGGCGGTCGACGTCTTCTACCTCGTCGACACCGAGGGCAACGCCCTGACCGGCCGGGCCGTCGACGACGTCGTCCGGGCGGTCGCCGCCGTGCTCATCTAGGTGCCAGCGTCGCGGTCAACCGCTCGACGAAGTTCCGCAGCACAGCGGGATCGGGCACGTGATCGGGGTTGACCTCGGTGAGTACGAGCGCGGGGTCCAGTCTCGCCAGGGGCACCGACAGGCATCGGCGGTCACGAGTTCACCCGCAGGACGCGTCAACCTTCGGCGTCCGCCTGGCGTCAATGAGGCAAACGTCGAAGAAGGGGGAACGACATGAGGCTTCGACTCACGGTGTCGGCGGCGGTGCTGGCCGTCGTCGGCGCGATCGCGCTCATCGCGCCACCTGCACACGCACAGACGTCCTACTGCGGCATCAGATGGGGGTCGCTGGCGAAGGTCGCCGACTCGACCGAGGTGGCCGCGCTGACGAATGTCCGAGCGGGCCGGCACGCCTGCTTCGACCGGTTGGTCCTCGACTTCGCCGGTGACTCCGACGGCTACGACGTCCGCTACGTCGGCGAGATTCGCGGCGTGGCGCTGGAGCAACCGGTCACGCTACGCGGAGGCGCCCGGCTGGCGATCGTCTTCCAGACGCCCTACGGTCCGGACGAGCCCGCCTTCTGGGACAGCTACGATCCCCGGAATCCCGGCGAGCTCGTCGACGTCACCGGTTGGCAGACGTTCCGCCAGGTGAGCCTGGCGGAGGTCTACGAGAGCCAGGTCACGATCGGATTGGGCGTCCGGGCGCGGCTGCCGTTGCGGGTCTTCGTCCTGGACGGCCCGGGCGCGGGCTCACGCCTGGTCATCGACGTGGCCCACCGCTGGTGACACTCGGTAGCCAGGGTCTGCGCCGGCGACCCGGTGGAGACCCTGGCTACCCGGCGAAGATGTCCTCCGGCAGGAACGCCGACACCAGCATGTTCGGGACGTCGACGAGCTGGCTGATCTTGAGATCGACGGCGACGCTGCAGATCGCGTAGCTCTGCTGTCGGGTCCATCCACGCTCGACGAGATGGTCGATCATGTTGAGCAGCGCGTTGCGCGCGGCGAGTGTCGCGTCCTCGGTGCGGTTCTCGCCGTCCTTGGTCACCGAGATGCCCGTGGTGGCGTAGAACCTCCGCGGCGCGGCGTACTCGGCAGGCAGGTAGTAGTCGTCCCGCGTGAACCGCAGGTCGCGGATGCCCTTCTCGGCCGCCTCGCCCTTGTGCAGCGTGAAGCGCACCCGCAGCGTCGCCCGCATCTCGATGGCCGTGCCGCAGGTCTCGCTGTCGCCCTGGGCGAAGTGGGCGTCGCCCGCCGAGAACAACCCGCCGGGGGTGTCCACCGCGATGAGCAATCGGGCACCCTTGCCGAGCTGCTTGATGTCGACGTTGCCGGCCTGTTCCCTGGGCGGGATCGTCCGCAGCGCTTCCGCGGCGATGCGCGGGTCGTCGGGAACCGCCGAGGCGGCCGATGGCGGCAGGACGAAGCCGCCGCGGTCGAGCAGAGCCTGCTCGCGTCGGGCCGTCGCGGCGAGCAGATCGTGCCCGGGGGTGAGACCGATGGTGCCCATGAACGGCGACCCCGGAATGCGGACGCCGGGCAGATCGTCCGAGGTCGCCCAGCCGTCGGCGATGTCCCAGTTGACCTTGAACGGCTCCGGGAACACGTCGCGGAGGAAGCCGAATCCCGGCACCTGCACCGTGTAGCCGTAACGGTCCGGCTCGACCTCGACGATCTCCACCTCGAGCAGGTCGCCCGGTTCGGCTCCCTCCACGTGAACCGGTCCGGTGAGCGGGTGCACGACGTCGAGGTTGGGTGCGGCGACCGTGTCGAGCGTGGCGTCGGGTCCCATCTGCCCGTCGAAGGCGTCCCGCGTCTCGAGGACGACCTCGTCTCCCGGCTCACAGCGCACCACGGGTGGGATGTCCGGATGCCAGCGATTGTGGCCGGTGCTCGGCTCCTCCAGCAGCGTCCTGCTTCGGTCGATCCGGATCTCGTGGACGGTCATGTCGCCTCCTTTGCCAATGCGTACGCGTTCCTGTCAATCCATGCCGAGGTAGTCGTGCAGCATCTGGATGGCGATGGCGCCCTCGCCGACGGCCGAGGCCACACGCTTCACGGATCGGGCCCGAACGTCTCCGGTGGCGAACACACCGGGGACGCTGGTCTCCTGCAACATCGGCTGACGCTTCAACGGCCAGTGCTCGGGATACGTCCCGCCGCGGAGCAGGTCCGAGCCGGTGAGGATGTATCCCCAGTCGTCGCGCTCGACGCGCGAGGGCAACCAGTCGGTGTGGGGCTCGGCCCCGATGAGGACGAAGAGGGCGGCAGCGGCGACGCGGCTCTGCTCACCGGTGGCGCGGTCGCGGACGACGAGGGTCTCGAGCCGGCCCTGGCCCTCCGCGCCGACGAGCTCGGTCCCGAACCGGACCTGGACATTGGCCGCGGCATCGATCTGTTTGATCAAGTAGTCGGACATTCCCGCAGCGAGCGAGACGCCTCGGACGAGGAGGGTCACGTGGGCGGCGTAGTCCGCCAGGTGCAGTGCAGCCTGACCCGCGGAGTTGCCCCCGCCGGCGACGAATACGGGCTCGCCCTCGACGGCCTGGGCCTCGGACACCGCGGCGCCGTAGAAGACCCCGAGCCCTCTGTACGCCTCGAGGCTCGCGATCCCCAACCTCCTGTAGGTCACCCCGGTGGCGATCACGACCGCTCTGGAGCTCAACTCGGTACCGTCGGACACGACGACCGTGTGCTCGCGTGTGCCCGCCCGTAGGGCGGTCACTCCGTGCATGAAATGGAAGTTGGCCCCGAACAGCCAGGCCTGTTCGTATGCCCTGGTGGCAAGCGCGGCCCCGCTGATGCCGGCGGGGAACCCGAAGAAGTTCCGGATCAAGGAGCTGCTGCCCGCCTGACCGCCGAAGGCCTCCCGATCCACGACCAGGGTGTCGAGGCCCTCGGAGGCTGCGTACACAGCTGCGCCCAGGCCCGCAGGGCCCGCACCCACGATGATCACGTCGAACGTACGCCCGAGCATCTTGGTGTTGACACCGAATGCGTCGGCGATGTCGGCATTCGTCGGGTTGGCGAGCGGTTGCGCGCCGATCACGAACACGGCCGGAAGGTCCTCGGCGGACATCCCCGCGGATGCCAGTAGCGCCCGCCCGTCGGGGCTCCCCGCCTCGTGCAGGTCGTACATGATCCCGGTCCGGGACAGGAGATCCCGAAGCTCGTGCATCCGCGACGTCGATCGCTCGCCGACCAGCCGGACCACCTTGAACCCTGTCCCTTGGCTTCGGGCCCCGTCGTAGAGGAACTGGCCGACGAGGACGTGGAACTGCTCGTCCGGTGGCGTGATCGGCTTCGGGACGTAGTAGTCGAACGCGCCGAGCGACATGGCCCGCAGGACTGGTTCGGCCATGTCACGGTCGCCCCATTCGACCAGCAGGGCCCGCTTCGCAGTCGGATGGAGGTCGTGGACCCGAGTGAGAAACTCGACGCCCTCCATCGCGGCCATGCGCTGCGCGGCCAGCACGAGCGCCACGGTCCGACCCTCGTCCCGGAGTCGGGTCAGGGTTACCACGGCGGCGGAGGGCGAACCCTCCCGCAGCACCGTGTAGTCCTGTCCGTACCGCTTCGAGAGCTCACGATCCAGCGTGCCGAGGCTTCCGATGTCGTCGTCGACTCCGAGGATCACCGGTGCCGTTCGCAGCTTCGCCGTATCCACTCCCGGCCCCTTCCGGCGGGCTGCCGAGGCAGGCAGTCTACGTCTCGGGGGTGGCGACGGGGGGGTATGCGACGCCCACCGACGGGCTGGCAGGTCGGGCGGGCCTGTACTGATGCAGAGGTTTGCGCGCATGACCGACATACGTACGGCACACACCAGCGACCTGGACGCGGCCACGCTCGAAGCGGCGCGCGCGCTGCTCTACGACGTCTTCGACGACATGACGGAGGAGGACTGGGAGCACTCGCTGGGCGGGGTCCATGCACTGGCATGGGAAGGTGACGAAATGGTCGGACATGCGTCGGTGATCCAGCGGCGGCTGCTTCACGGCGGCCGGGCGCTGCGGACGGGTTACGTGGAGGGCGTCGGCGTGCGCGCTGACCGGCGCGGGCGCGGTCACGGTGCGGCCATGATGGATGCGTTGGAGCGCGTGGTGCGTAGCGCGTACGACTTGGGTGCCCTCGGCGCTACCGACGAGGCCGCGCGGTTCTACGCCGCTCGCGGATGGAGGCTGTGGCTGGGCCCGTCCTCGGCGCTGACGCCGACCGGCGTCCGACGCACCGAGGAGGACGATGGCGGCATCTACGTCCTGCCGGTGACGGCCTCCCTCGACATGACGGGCGAGCTCACCTGCGACTGGCGCGACGGAGACCTCTGGTGACGCCCGTAGCCCGCTGACGGTGCATGCTGGGCACATGGCGCAGGACGGGAAGGGCAGCGGGACACGGTGGGGTCCGCTGTTCGGCGCCGGCGCCGCAACCTGGGCGGAGACATGGGAGGGACCGCAAGGCTGGGGAACGCCGGTGTATGCGCACGTTCTCGACCGTGCGCGCATCGGGCCCGCCACGACGGTCCTGGACTGCGGATGCGGAGCGGGCCGCTTCGTGGGCATGGCCGTCGAACGCGGGGCTGCCGTAGCTGGTATAGACGTCTCCCGCGAGCTGATCGAGATCGCGGCCAGGCGCTCTCCGGCTGCGGACCTCCGCGTCGGTGACTTCGAGGCGTTGCCCTGGCCGGACGGCTCGTTCGAGGTGGTGACCGGCTTCAGCACCTTCCAGTTCGCCGACGATCACGTCGCTGCACTGTCCGAGGCCCGACGGGTCTCCCGAGGGCAGGTCTGGGTGATCGTCCCGACCCGGCTTGCCGACTCCGGGATCCCGCAGGTGTTCGCCACGATGACGACGCTGTTGCCATCGGACGCCCTTGCGAGCCTCAAGCGGAGCGGAATGTACGCGCTGTCCGCGCCCGGAGCACTGGAGGAGGTGCTTGCCGCAGCCCCGGGTGGACCCTCGAACCGACGAGACGGTCGAGGCGACGACCGTGTTCCCTGACGCCGCTGCCGCGGTCGGCGCCTTCCTCGGCGCCGGAGCGACGGCGCTTGCAGTTCGCTACTCCGGTCAACCTGCGGTCGAGAAGGCGATGAACGACGCGATCGTTCCGTTCACCGCCGACGATGGTCGAGTGGTGTTGCCCGGGTGGTTCCGGGTCGTTCAATCCGGCTGACGTCCAGCGCGGGAGCCCAGGTCGCGCACGACGTCCACGAGCAGGTCGAGGTCGGCGGCGGCGGTCCGCCAGTTGCTGATGGCCGGTCGCAGCGCGACGCGTCCGTCATATACGGTCGTGCCCGCGTAGACCCGGCCGTCGTCGAGCAGGGCCTCTCCGAGTCGCCGGTTGAGCGAATCCAGCTCCGGTTCGGCCAGCCCTTCCGGGCGGTAGCGGAAGCAGACGACGTTCAGCGGCACGTCCGCGAGTCTCTGCAGGTCCGGCGCGGCATCAACGCGGGCAGCCAGGTGCGCGGCGAGCTCGCAGTGGCGCTCCACCAGCGCGCGGTAACCGGTTCGACCGTAGGCCGCCAGCGTGGCCCAGATCGGCAGCGCCCGGGCACGGCGGGACGACTCCGGGCCGAGCAGTCCGTAGCCGCCACGCGGGTCATCCGGGCCAGGTAAGTAGGCGGCGCCCGGCATGCCGAACGCCCGGCCCAACCGCTCGGGCCGGCGCACCAGCGCAAAGCCGCTCTCGTACGGGACGTTGAGCCACTTGTGCGCGTCTGCTGCGATCGAGTCGGCCCGTTCCATACCAGCGGTGAGATGTGCCGTGCGAGGGGACAGCGCGGCGAAGATTCCGAACGCGCCGTCGACGTGCAGCCACGCGCCGTGCTGTTCGGCCAGGTCGGCCAGGTCGGCGAGCGGATCGAAGTCTCCGGCGTTGGGCTCGCCGGCGGTGCCGAGGATCACCGCCGGCAATCCGTCGAGTTCGTTCAGGCGGCGCGCCACTGCGTCCACGTCGATCCGGCCGACACCGTCCCGGGTGAAGACCTCGACAGTGTCCCGTCCGTGTCCGAGCATCTGGAGGGCTTTACGCGCACTGGGGTGCACGTATCCACCGCCGAGCACCGGCATGCGCGGCAGCCCGACGATCCCGTCGGCGGTGGCGTCGACTCCGTGTCGCTCGGCCCACCAGTGCGTGGCCAGTGCGAGTCCGGTGACGTTGGCGAAGGTGGCGCTGGCAGTGAGCGCGCCACCCCACTCGTCCGGCAGTCCGACCAGGTCCCGCAGCCAGTCCAGCACCACGGTCTCGGTCGCATCGGCGAACCGTGACGATGCGCGTACGAATGCGTTCTGGTCGAGCAATGACACTGTCCAGTCCGCGGCCAACGCCGCGGGCGTCGAGCCGCCGATGACGAAGTGGAAGAAGCGCGGGCCCGCCGACGCGGTCGCACTCGCGGTCCCGACTCGCAGCAGCTTCTCCACGGCTGCGAGCGTCCCTGTGCCCTGCTCCGGTAAGGGACCGGCCAGATCCCGAAGCAGCGGTTCGGCGCCGCTGTCCCAGACCAACCGGTCGGGTAGCGCGTCGAGGAACGGCCCGGCGGCATCGAGCACCCGCTGTAGCGCCTCGAGAGCCTGGTCCTGTTCCGCCAATGGGTCGGGCACGGCACCCTCCGGTGACAACTCCGCGTCCCGGGCGACCTCCTCGAGCATCTACCGGTGCGCAGAGCCTTCGACTATCTGCAACCGCAGAGTACGGACCGGACGAGCGGTCCGTACGGCCGTGGCAGGCTGACTGACTTCACGGTCAGGTCGGCGCATGAGGAGGGGTCATGCTGATCGTCGTCGCACGATACGTGGTGGCGGAGGGGAATGAATCTACGGTGACGCGACTGCTGCGTGAGAACGCGGAGGCCAGCCGGGCCGAACCGGGATGCCTCGAATTCTCGGTCTACCAGGATATTGACGATCCCCGGGCGTTCCTGCTCTACGAGCGATACACGAGTGAGGACGCCTTCCAGGCGCACCGGCAGACGCCGCACTTCGAGAACATCATCGAGCAGCAAGTGGTGCCGCTTCTGAACGAGCGCACGTGGACGCGACTGGAGGAGGTGTCCACCTGACGGCCCTTCAACGCACCTTCGCAGTTCACGGCATCGGTGCGGGTCTGTGCAGGACCGCTACACGACATCGGCAGGTGCGTCGTCGCTGTGGGCGAGAATGCGGCCATGAGCCAGCATCCGCACAGTCCCTTGTACCAGGCCCGGCCGGCCAGGTCGCCGTACCATGATCGCTTGCCCGTCGGTGAGCGCCTCCCGGTGCAGCCTCTGCTCGACTCACCCTTCTTCGGCTTCGAAGGGGACCTGCAGATGGCACGCCTGGATCCGATGCTCGTGCCGGAGGTGCCTCGGCACGGCGAGGACGTCGCAGACGACTGCTTCCACTGCACGGTCGGCGCAGAGACGGCGATCTGGCGCGACGCGCTCTGGCACGTCGGTCATCCTCCGCGGA
>JBOGDU010000286.1:0-4446 GCA_050743145.1 Jiangellaceae bacterium
TGAGGGGGACGGGACGCTGTAGCTCGCCGATGTCCGCGACGGCTTCCTGTGAAGACGTGGCATCGCCCCGATCGGGCCATGCAACCGCCCCGACGGGTGCGACAGCCACGACGGCCGCGGGAACTGCGAGCGTAGCTATTCGGCGCTTACGGGGAAGGGTCTTGCCGCGCCTGTGACGGCCTCTCGGCACCTGCGCATCACCCTTGTCGTCGTAGTCGACCCCCGTCCACCGCAGAACAGGCAACCACACCTGCGCCGCCATGTCACACGGGGCCCGCACAGAATGGCCGGTTCGACGCCGTGGCGCGTCAGCATTCGCGCAGTCTGCCGAGTCCCTCCGGACCGGCGGTCGTGCGCCGTGATGCGCGACGGCGCTGACGAAAACGCCGAATGGGCTCGGTCAGACGCCGGGGTCGGTCGGAATCGTCTGCGAAGCGGGGCCGAGGCCGGCAAGGCCGGCCGCAGCCCTCGGCGCCTGCACATGCCGAGGCTCGTACGCCGGACGGCACGAGCTTCAGCCGACCCGAGCAGGTCAGTCGACCGTCCAGGGGTCGGCGCCGGCGAGCAGGCCGGCCAGGTCGCCACGGCCGCGCTTCTCGACGTCCTGCTCGAGTTGGGCGGTCATGAGGTCGCCGTAGGTGGCCCGCTCGACCTGACGGAAGATGCCGATGGGCGAGCGCGCGAGCGTGCCCGGATCGGCGAGCCGGGACAAGGCGAACGCCTGCGCGGGGTCGGCGGCGTGCGCGTCGTGGACCACGACGTCGGGGTCGTCGCCGGCGCAGACCTCGAACGCTCCCGTCGCGCGGTCGCGGCGTACCCCGTGATCGAGATCCGCGCCGAAGCGCACCGGCTGGCCGTGCTCGAGCCGGATCAATGTGTCGTCGCGCGTCTCCGGGCTCGTCAGCAGGTCGAACGCGCCGTCGTTGAAGATGTTGCAGTTCTGGTAGATCTCGACCAGCGAGGTGCCGCGGTGGGCCGCCGCCGCGTGCAGGACCGACGTCAGGTGCCTACGGTCGGTGTCGATGGTCCGGGCGACGAAGGTCGCCTCAGCTCCGAGCGCCAGCGACACGGGGTTGAACGGCGCGTCCAGCGACCCCATCGGCGTCGACTTGGTGATCTTGCCCAGCTCTGACGTCGGCGAGTACTGCCCCTTGGTCAGCCCGTAGATCCGGTTGTTGAACAGCAGGATCGTCATGTTGACGTTGCGCCGAAGGGCGTGGATGAGGTGGTTGCCGCCGATCGACAGCGCGTCGCCGTCGCCGGTGACCACCCACACCGACAGGTCCGGGCGCGACGTCGCCAGGCCGGTGGCGATGGCCGGCGCCCGGCCGTGGATCGAGTGCATGCCGTAGGTGTCGAGGTAGTACGGGAAGCGCGACGAACACCCGATTCCCGAGACGAACACGATGTTCTCGCGACGCAGGCCGAGATCGGGAAGGAAGCCCTGGACGACGGCGAGGATGGCGTAGTCGCCGCAGCCCGGGCACCAGCGCACCTCCTGGTCGCTGGTGAAGGTCTTCTTCGTCTCGGGGACGTCGGTGGTCGGGACGCCGCGCAGCCCCGGAAGGCCGAGCGCGACGGTGGTCTCAGACATCGGATATCGCCTTCTCGATGACGTCGGCGAGCTCTTCGGACTTGAAAGGCAGCCCGCGGACACGGTTGTAGCCCTTGACGTCGACCAGGTATCGGCCCCGGAGGAGCAACGCGAGCTGGCCGAGGTTCATCTCCGGCACAAGTACCCGGTCGTAGGAGCGCAGAACGTCGCCAGTGTTGGCCGGGAACGGGTTGAGGTGACGCAGATGTGCCTGGGCGACCGGCGTACCGTCGGCCCGAACGCGGCGCACGGCCGCGCCGATCGGACCGTAGGTGGATCCCCAGCCGAGCACCAGCAGCCGGGCCTCACCGGACGGGTCCTCCACGGACAACGGCGGGATGCCGGCGATCCCGTCGACCTTCGCCTGGCGCACCCGCACCATGTGGTCGTGGTTGTCGGGGTCGTAGGAGATGTTGCCGGAGCCCTCGGCCTTCTCGATGCCGCCGATCCGGTGCTCCAGACCCGGGGTGCCGGGCACCGCCCATGGCCGGGCGAGGGTTACGGGGTCGCGGAGGTAGGGCCAGAAGGTGTCGGCGCCGTTGCCGTTGCCGTGGTGGTTCGGTGCGGTCGCGAACTCGACATCGAGGGCGGGGAGGTCGGCGATGGCCGGGATCCGCCACGGCTCGGCCCCGTTGGCCAGGTAGCCGTCGGAGAGCAGCAGAACCGGTGTCCGGTACGTCAGCGCGATCCGGGCCGCCTCCAGTGCCGCGTAGAAGCAGTCGCCGGGCGAGGACGGCGCCACGATCGGCACCGGTGCCTCGCTGTTGCGCCCGAACATCGCTTGGAGCAGGTCGGCCTGCTCGGTCTTGGTCGGCAGCCCGGTGGAGGGGCCGCCGCGTTGGATGTCGCAGACGATCAGCGGCAGTTCGAGGGAGACGGCCAGGCCGATGGTCTCGGACTTCAGCGCCACCCCCGGTCCCGACGTGGTCGTGACGCCGAGCGCACCGCCGAAGGCAGCGCCGAGCGCCGCACCGATCCCGGCGATCTCGTCCTCGGCCTGGAAGGTCCGCACGCCGAAGCGCTTGTGCTTGGACAGTTCGTGCAGGATGTCCGACGCCGGGGTGATCGGGTACGAACCCAGGAACAGTGGCAGGCCGCTGCGCTGCGACGCCGCGATGAGGCCGTACGCGAGCGCAAGGTTGCCGGTGATGTTGCGGTACCGACCAGGTGGCAGTGGCGCCGGCTTGACCTCGTAGGAGACCGCGAAGTCCTCGGTGGTCTCGCCGTAGTTCCAGCCGGCCTTGACCGCGGTGATGTTCGCGTCGCGGATCGCCGGGTGCTTGGCGAACTTCCTGTCCAGGAACCCCAGCGTGCCCTCGATGGGGCGCCCGTACATCCAGGACAGCAGGCCGAGCGCGAACATGTTCTTCGAGCGGCTGGCCTCCTTGCGGGTGAGGCCGAAGTCCTTCAGCGCCTCCATGGTCATACCGGTGAGGTCGAGGGCGTGGACCTTGAACCGTTCGAGCGTGCCGTCGTCGAGCGGGCTCGCGTCGTAGCCGACCTTCTTCAGCGCACGGGGGGTGAAGTCGGAGGTGTCGACGATGATCGTCGCCCCGTCCGCCAGGTCGGCGACGTTGGCCTTCAGGGCAGCCGGGTTCATCTAGACCAGGACGTCCGGCGCATCGCCGGGTGTGAGGATGTCGTGGTCGGCGAAGTGGAGCTGGAAGCTCGAAACGCCGGGCAGCGTGCCGGCGGGTGCGCGGATCTCAGCGGGGAAGTTGGGCAGCGTTGACAGGTCGTTGCCGAACGACGCCGTCTCTGCGGTGAACCTGTCTCCGGTGAGCTGCATCCCGTCGCCGGAGTCGCCGGCGAACCGGATGATCACACGGTCGATCGCCCGAACCTGCTTGTCGGTCACCGTGTGTAAACGCCTCCCCTGTGGTGGCAACACCGGACGCGCCGGCCGTCGTGGGCCGTGCGTACGCGAGAACGCTCCGTAACCATCGTACGACCGTACGGCCGCTTTCTGCCGTGCTGGTAGCGGTATGTCACGACCCGCGTGCTTCTCGCCGGCCTGCCCGCGGCGACGAGCCCGGGCCGGCCCACAGCGCCGAACGCCGGTGCGGGGCCGGCCGGACGCGGACCGTGCTCGCAGCGTCCCATGCGCACGACGACCACGGATCCCGACGTTAGCCGGGCGGCCGATTCGAAAGATTTCGAATCTGTACCAGATAGGTCTCATTGGCAGGTTGGCTGAACATGACAGACCCCACCCACGGAAGCGCCGAGAACGGCGCTGCGGCAACCCTGCGATGTCCGAATCCGACTAGCTGTGGCCGGGCCGCGGCCTAGCGTGAAATGCAGTCCGGCGGTGCCTTCCGGGACGACCGCGACGGTCGGCCCAGTAGACGATCAGAGGAGTAGTTGTGAAATCCACAGGAATCGGACAGATACGTCGACGTGGCGCGACGGCGCTGCTTGCTGGCGTCACTGCCTTCGGAATGACCTTCACGGCTGTGCCGGCGGCACTGGCCGCACCGGCCTCGGCTGCCGAGCCCGCCGGCGTCACCGCCGTCCAGGAGGAACCGGAGCCGATCACGGTCGACGACATCCGGCTGATGATCGAGCAGTTCGAGGCCACCGGGGAGGTCACCTTCGCCGGTGCGCGCCGGCTCGAGTTCGTGCTCTTCTTCGTCGAGAACCACATCGAGCGGGGTACGCCGAGTGGCGCGATCCGCGACCTCGAGATCTTCAAGGAGCAGGCATCCAACCCCCGCTACGTGCTCACCGAGACCGCACGGGATCAGCTGATCGCAGCCGCCGACCAGCTGATCGCCCAGCTGGCCGCCGCTTGAGCCGTCGTTCTGAGCGGGCGCTCGCGGAGGCGGGCGTCTAACGAGCGATCTGTGGCA
>JBOGDU010000287.1:0-3597 GCA_050743145.1 Jiangellaceae bacterium
GCGGAGAACTGTGCGAGATCGCCGGCATCGGACCCGTCCCCGTCTCCGTCGCCCGCGACCTGCTCGGCGAGGCGATCGTCAAACTCGTCATCACCCGCGGTGTGGACGTGGCCAACATCACCCACCTCGGCCGCGGCCCCACCCTCGCGCAGAAGATCGCACTCATGTGGACCAACCCCACCTGCACGGTCGAAGGCTGCCACCGCCGACGAATCGAATACGACCACCGCACACCCTGGTCGCAAACCCGACACACCCGACTAGACGAACTCGACGGACTATGCGAGTACCACCACGACCTGAAAACCCGACTCGGCTGGGCCCTCATCCCCGGCACAGGCAAACGAGCATTCGTCCCACCCGACGACCCCCGACACCCCCGACACCACTCCGTGCCAGTAGGACCAGCGGCTCCGGACAACACAGCGCCGTCCGCTTCGACACACACCCGGCCACCGCCAATGCGATCACGCCCGCACCGGCAACCACCCCTGCCCACACCTGTGCCAGGCGACTGACGTCAGAGCGAACAACCGTGGACCGGTACCACTTCGCTGCCGCGGTCCGTCCAGGACCGTGGCGAGCGTCCCATCGCCGTCACCTGGCGGCTCCAGCGGCCTCGACGGTCAACCCGTTCGCCAACGGCGCCGCCTCCGGAGCGGCGGACATCTCCATCGGAGACGGCATCGTGCTGCGGGCGGTGATGTACCACGTCCTCACCGCGGTGACATCGCCTACGTCGTGCGCTACGCGAGACGGATCAACGCGGACCCGGACAGGTCGCCGGTCGGTTTCCGCCCCGACGACGTCGACGCGATCGAGAGGTCCGAGAAGGCCACAGAACTGACCGACCCGGCACCGTGTCGTGCTGTGGTTGATGGCCGCGACCTTGCCTTCGTGATCTTCGCGATCGTGCCGTGGGCACAAATCATCAACGGCCCGGACGCCGAGTCCTTCGGCTGGCAGTTGGACTGGTACTTCCCCGCGCTCGCAGCGTTGTTCCTGGTGATGGCGATCGTCATCGGCCTCGTAGCCGGACTCGGCGAGAAGGGCATGACCGACACCATCGTCGCCGGCTCCGGAGCGTTCATCGGCGCCGGGCTCATCATCGTGCTGGCTCGCGGCGTCACCGTCATCATGAACAACAGCGAGATCACCGATACCCTCCTCAACTCGCTCGAAGCCGCGGTGTCCGGGACGTGCTCGGCGGCCTTCGGCGGGCTGATGTTCGTCGTGAACATCCCGCTCGCCTTCCTCGTCCTGTTCCAGCTCGGGTCACGCGACCCTGGCCATGCCGGTGCTGGCCCGGTTGGCCGACTTCGCCGACGTGAGCCGGGCGATCGTCGTCGCGGCCTACCAGTCAGCCTCCGGGTGGATGACCGACGCCACTCGGCCAGCGCTCGCGCCGGGTGGGCTCAGCGGGACTGGCTGACCCAGGCGGCGTGCAGGCCGGCGTACGTGCCGTCCGCATCCACCAGCGCGGCGTGCGGTCCGCGCTCGACCAGCCGGCCGTCGTCGAAGACGAACACCTCGTCGGCGGCCTCTGCCGTCGACAGCCGATGGGCGATCGTCACCGCGGTACGGCCCCGGGTGATGCCCTCCAGCGCCCGAGCGAGCCGGACCTCGGTCGCCGGGTCGACCGCGCTGGTCGCCTCGTCGAGTACCAGCAGGTCGGGATCGGCAAGGTAAGCCCGGGCCAGGGCGACCAGCTGGCGCTCCCCCGCGGACAACGACTCCCCACGCTGCCCGACCGGGGTCGCCAACCCGTCCGGCAGGCCGTCGAGCCACTCGACGAGCCCGAGCTCGGTGAGCGCCAGCCGGACGTCGTCGTCTGAGGCGTCCGGACGTCCGTAGCGCACGTTCGCCGCCAGTGTGTCGTCGAACAGGAATCCCTCCTGCGGCACCATCACCACCCGCTCACGCAACGAGTCGAAGCGGATCTCGCGCAGGTCGACACCGTCGAGGAGGACTCGCCCGGCGATCGGATCCATCAGCCGTGTGAGCAGCTTCGCGAAGGTCGTCTTGCCCGAACCGGTCTCGCCCACGACCGCGATGCGCGAGCGCGGCGGGATCGCCACGTCGATCTCACACAGCACCGTCGGCCCGCCTGGGTACGCGTACGACACGCCCTCGAAGCGGACGTCGATCGGTCCCCGTGGCAGCACCCGACCTTCCGGGCCGGGATCGGCGACGTCGGCGGGCGTGTCGATGACGCCGAGCACGCGACGCCAGCCGGCGACCGCGTTCTGAGCCTCGTTGAGCACCTCGGTACCCACCTGGACCGGCCCTACGAACAAGGTGATGAGGAACAGGAACGCCAGCAACCTGCCGAGGGTCAGATCGCCGGCGAGCCCGAGCATCACGCCGACGACCACCACGGCCGCGTTCGCGATGCCCGCGACGATCTCTCCGGTGGTGAAGCTGAATGCGACCAGCCGCTGCGCCCGTGTCGCCGCGGCGCGATGCTGCTCGACAGCATCGTCGATCCGCCTCTGGGTACGCTCCTCGATCGCGTAGGCCCGCACCGCAGGCGCGCCGACCACCGACTCCGAGACCGCGCCGAGCATGGCGCCGACTCGTTCGCGGACGGTGGTGTAGGCGGCGGACACCATCCGCTGGAAGTGCCGGAGCACCAGGAACAGCGGGAGGAAGCATGCCCAGACGAGCGCGGTCAGCTGCCACGAGTAGATGGCCATGATCACCGTGGCCACCAGCAGCTGGCCGACGCTGACCACGAGCAGGAGTCCACCCCACTGGACGAACTGCGAAAGGGTGTCGACGTCGCTGGTCACCCGCGAGACCAGCGAGCCCCGCCGCTCGGTGTTCTGGGTGAGCACCGACAGGTCGTGAACGTGCCGGAAGGCGTGCACGCGCAACGTCGCGAGTCCGGCCTCGCTGGCTCGGAAGATCCGCACGTTCATCAGGTACGCAGCCCCGCCGGTGACCAGCACGGCGAACGCAGCGACCAGGCACATCCACCGGACGAAGCCGAGGTCGGCTCCGCCGGGCTGCAGCAGCCCGCGGTCGATCGTCTGCTGCACCGCGATCGGTACGACCAGCCGGCCCGCCGTCGCCAGCAGGGCCAGACCCAGCGTGAGCGGCAGGCCGTCGCGGATCTCGGGCGAGAGCGCCAGGCCCCGCCGGACCGTCCCCCATGCGGTGTCGGTGCCGCGCCCGACGCTGCTTGCCGGGGTGGTCGCGCTCACCGGGCGATCCCCTCGTCGGCCAGCTCGGCGTCCGCGTCGCGCTCCTCGTCGGCTCGCAGCGCCGCGCGCTCGGCCGCGTCGCGTTCGTAGGCGGTGAGCAGGTTCCGGTACCCGGCCGATCCGGCCATCAGCTCCTGGTGCGTCCCGCGGGCGTGCACGTGACCCTGTTCGACGTAGACGACCTCGTCGGCGAGCGCGATCGTGGCTCGTCGGTATGCCACGACGACGACCGTCGCGGGCAGGGCCGCCTCGCGGAGCCCGGCCAGGATGCGCCGCTCGACCCCCGGGTCGACTGCGCTCGTCGCGTCGTCGAGGACGAGCAGTCGGGGACGACGGACCACGGCGCGCGCCAACGCGAGGCGTTGGCGCTGGCCACCGGACAGTGTGGCGC
>JBOGDU010000288.1:0-8557 GCA_050743145.1 Jiangellaceae bacterium
TCATGAACTCAGGTCGCCCCGGCCCACGCCGGATTCCAGCCCGGGACGTCGCGCGGGTCGCGGGAGACCGGGCCGGCGTACCTCGCCGACGGGCGGACCAGTCGACCGGTGCGCTTCTCCTCGAGGATGTGCGCGCTCCATCCGGCTGTGCGGGCACAGGTGAACATCGATGTGAACATGTGTGCCGGCACCTCGGCGAAGTCGAGCACGATCGCCGCCCAGAACTCGACGTTGGTGGCGAGCACGCGGTCGGGCCGGCGCTCGGTGAGCTGGGTGAGTGCGGCCTTCTCGAACGACTCGGCGATCTCGTACCGGGGAGCACCGAGCTCTCGGGCCACCCGGCGCAACGTTCGCGCTCGCGGGTCCTCCGCACGGTAGACGCGGTGCCCGAAGCCCATCAGCCGTTCCTTGCGGTCGAGCACGCCCTTGACGTAGCCCTCGGCGTCGCCGGTGTGCTCGATCTCCTCGATCATGGCCAGCACCCGCGACGGTGCGCCACCGTGCAGTGGACCGCTTATTCCACCCACGGCGGCCGAGAGAGCCGCTGCCACGTCGGCGCCGGTCGATGCGACGACGCGGGCGGTGAACGTGGAGGCGTTCATGCCGTGCTCCGCTGCCGAGGTGAAGTAGGCGTCGATGGCCTTGACGTGTGCGGGGTCGGGCTCCCCACGCCAGCGGATCATGAACCGCTCCACGATCGTGCGCGCCTTGTCGATCTCGCGCTGCGGGACCATCGGCAGCCCGATGCCGCGCGCCGACTGCGCGACGAACGACAGCGCCATGACGGCGGCCCGGGCGAGGTCTTCGCGCGCCTGCTCGTCGGAGATGTCCAGCAGTTGGCGGAAGCCCCAGGCGGGCGCCAGCATGGCCAGGGCGCTCTGCACGTCGACCCGGACGTCGCCGGAGTGGACCGGGATCGGGAACGGCTCGGCGGGCGGAAGGCCGGGCTCGAAGGTGCCGTCGACCAGCAGACCCCAGACGTTCTCGAACGGGACGCGGCCCACCAGGTCCTCGATGTCGACGCCCCGGTAGCGCAACGCACCGCCGGCCCGATCCGGCTCCGCGATCTCGGTCTGGAACGCGACCACTCCCTCGAGGCCGTGCTGGACGTCGGACATGCACACTCCCAACGGTCGGCTCGTGGCCGGGTCCGTCCACGGCAGGATGGTCGCGGGGCGGAGACTCCATTCTGCCGTGTCGATGGAGGTATCGGACAAGTGACCGCGATGTCGTTGTGCGATTTCGCACAATGCACGACCCGCCGTGAACGAGGCTGACGACCGTGCCCGACGACCTGGCAGCGATGCGGGTCCACTACCCGGCGCGACGCCTGCTCGAGACCGACATGGCAGCCGGCCCCGTCGCGCAGTTCCGCGCCTGGCTTGCAGCCGCTGTCACAGCCGACCTGCCGGAGCCGAATGCGATGGTGCTCGCCACGGCGACGCCGGAGGGCCGGCCGAGTGCGCGGCACGTGCTGCTGAAGGACGTCGACGACGCCGGGTTCGCCTTCTTCACCAACCTCGGCTCCCGCAAGGCCGCCGAGATGGCGGCCAACCCGGCGGTTTCGCTGTGCTTTCCCTGGCTCGCGATGGCCCGCCAGGTCGTGGTCTGCGGTACGGCTGTCTCGATCCCGAGGACGGCGGTGGAGGAGTACTGGGCGACCCGTCCACGCGACTCGCAGATCGGTGCGTGGGCGAGCCGGCAGTCGGCGGTGATCGGGTCACGGTCCGACCTGGAGGCAGCGGCGGCTTCGGCGGGCAGACGCTTCCCCGGGCCGGTGCCGCTTCCGGCTTTCTGGGGTGGCTACCGGGTCGAGCCCGGGACGGTCGAGTTCTGGCAGGGCGCACCGGGGCGGTTGCACGACCGGCTTCGGTACACGCGGACGGAGGACGGCTGGCGGCTGGAGCGCCTCGCCCCGTGACCGGGCGCCGAGATGCGAGCGACCCGTGGACCGCTCCACGTTCGTCGACGACGCTGACGGACGTGGCCCGGGGGGACGACTCCCGGGAGCCCACGGGTCGGATGGCGTAGTTGGGATTGCCCTAGCGGGCAGCCACCTCACGAGTCCCAGAGCTATGCATTCTGCGGACCACCTCCCTTCCCGTGTACCCCCGACCGTAGGCGGCGCCGGCATGGCTGGCAACGTGTTTCGCCGTGGGCCGTACCCTCGTCCGACGTGGGTCGGGGGCGGCGGGTCATAGGTGCGGTCGTCGCCGATGTCCGGCCGCTGCGCGAGTCCGCACACTTCCGCAGGCTGTGGGTGGGAATCACCGTCGGCCAACTCGGCCAGCAGATGACCAACGTCGCGGTGGCTTATCAGGTGTGGAGCCTGACCCGGTCGTCGTTCGCCGTGGGCCTGGTCGGCGCGGTCGCCGTCGGGCCGATGATCGTCTTCGGCTTGTACGGGGGCACGCTGGTCGACACCTTCGACCGTCGGCGAGTTGCGATCATCGCCTCGACCGGGCTCTGGCTGCTCTCGATCGTGCTCGTGGTGCAAGCGGCGCTGGACCTGCGTCAGGTCTGGCTCCTCTACGCGGTCGTCGCCGGCCAGGCGGCGTTCTTCGCGGTCAACAACCCGGCCCGGCAGGCGATCGTTCCGCGGCTGATCCGCCCTGAACTCCTGCCGTCCGCGAACGCGCTGTCGACGCTGAGCTTCAGCCTCGGGTTCACGGTGGGCCCGCTCGCCGGAGGCTTCCTGCTGGCGGTCAGCCATGGTGATTTCACCCTGCCGTACGCGGTCGACGCGGTGACCTACGTCGCGGCGCTCTACGCGCTGTGGCGGCTCCCGCCGGTACCGCCGCAGGGTGCGCCGCGCACAGCCGGCTTCCGGTCGATGCTCGAGGGCTTCCGGTTCGTCCGCTCGCGCACGAACGTGCTCATGACCTTCCTCGTCGACCTGTGCGCGATGGTGCTGGCGCAGCCACGGGCACTGTTTCCCGAATTGGCGGACACCGTGTACGGGGGCGGCTCGCGGACGCTCGGGATACTGCAAGCCGCACCTGCGGCGGGTGCCCTCGTCGCCGCCATGTCCAGCGGGTGGCTGCACCGCGTGCGCCGGCAAGGGTTCGCGATCCTGGTCTGCGTCCTCGGGTACGGAGCCAGCGTCGCGACCTTCGGCCTGGTCGGATCGCTGTGGGTGGGTGTGCTGTTCCTCGCCCTGTCCGGTGCATTCGACATGGTCAGCGCGGCGTTCCGGTCCACGATCCTGCAGGTGGCGGCGCCGGACGAGATGCGCGGAAGGCTGCAGGGTGTGTTCGTGGTGGTCGTCGCCGGCGGCCCGCGCCTGGGTGACCTCGCAGCCGGGTCGCTCGGCTCGATCATCGGCCCGACCCTCGCGGTCGTTGCCGGTGGGTGCGCCTGCATGGCGGCGACGGCGCTGCTCGCCGCCCGCTTCCGCGGATTCGCCCGCTACGACGCCCGCACGCCGCAGTGATCAGGGCACGGCGATCCAGATGGCGTGCGCGCGCCCGAGCTCGCGCCCGTCGGCGCCGTACGCCGTGGTCACGGTCCAGGTCTTGCGGCCCTCGCCGCCGAGGAGCCGGCCCATGACCACGCACTCCTCGCCGGCTTCCGGCAGGGCCGCCACCTGGGCGGTCAACCGGCCCAGCACCATCGGCCGGCCCTCGATCTCGGCCGACCAGCCGCCGGGGCAGTCCAGGGCCGCCCACACCAGCTCCGGCCGCCCGGCCAGGTCGGGGTCGACGGTCCAGACGCATGCCGTCCGGCCGTCCTCGAGACGCCCGGGGAACAGCCGCAGTCCGTCCCCGGGATCGCGGGTCGGACCGCAGACGAAGCACTCCGGGAACGGATGCACCGACAGCCCGGGAAAGCGGGCGGACGCGGACCGGGCGCTCGGGCGGTCGACTCGTGGGACCGGGTCGACGGTGAGCGACGAACGGGCGCCCTCGGCCATGACGGTGTCGCCGTGCATGACCCTGACACCACCGTCGCCGTCGGCCAGGACGGCCAGCGGCGTGTCGAGAGGTGGCGGGTGGCGAAGGGTCACCACGGCAGCGGAGCCGCCTACCGTCGCACCTGCCCGGGCCGCCACCAGTCCGGCGACGTAGCCGCCGTTCCCCGAGTCCGAGGGCCCGCGGAAGCGGTGCTCGACGGTCAACGTCACGGCGCCGACGGTAGCCCGGGTACGGTCGTGCCGGCCGCGCAGGGCGGCTCGCGGTGGGGAGGAGGCGACATGGCGGTACTCGCCGGCGCCCGGATGGTGACCCCCGAGGGCGTGGTCGACGGCTGGCTCGAGGTGTCGGGCCGGCGGATCGCCGCGCTGGGCCCCGGTGGCCCACCCGGTCCCGCCGACCGCGATCTGGGTGGTCAGTGGCTCGTCCCCGGATTCGTCGACATGCACGTCCACGGTGGCGCGCGTGCCTCCTACATGTCCGGGAACCGGGTCGACGCCGCGTCGGTCGCAGACCTGCACCGCCGTCACGGCACCACCACGACGATGGCGAGCCTGGTGACCGGTACGGAGGACGTCCTGGCCGACGCCGTGTCGTCCCTGGCCGAGATGGTCGACGACGGACTGCTGGCCGGCATCCACCTGGAAGGACCGTTTCTCGCTCGGGAACGGTGCGGTGCGCACGATCCGTCATTGCTGCGCGCTCCGGAACCCGCCCTCGTCGAGCGCCTGCTGGCGGCGGGCCGTGGAACGGTCCGGATGGTCACGGTCGCTGCCGAGCTGCCGCACGCGGCCGACGCCGTCCGGCGGATCACCGGTGCGGGCGCGGTCGCAGCGGTCGGCCACACCGACGCCGCCTACGACCAGACCCGCGCGGCTATCGACGCGGGTGCGACCGTCGCCACCCACCTGTTCAACGCCATGCGACCGCTGCACCACCGCGAGCCGGGACCCGTTCCGGCCCTCCTGGAGGACGGCCGGGTCACCGTCGAGCTGATCTGCGACGGTGTCCACCTGCACCCCGCCGTCGTCCGCACCGCCATCGCCGCCGCCGGGGCCGACCGGGTCGCCCTCGTCACCGACGCCATGGCGGCGGCGGGCGCGGGTGACGGCGACTACGTGCTGGGGGCGTTGGCGGTCCGCGTCCAGAACGGTGTGGCCCGGCTGGTCGAGGGAGGTGCCATCGCCGGCAGCACCCTGACGATGGACAGCGCGTTCCGGTTCGCGGTCGAGGCCGGCGTGCCCGTCGAGGACGCCGTACGCATGTCGTCGACCAACCCGGCGCGGTTGATCAGCGTGTCGGAACGGGTGGGATCGGTCGCCGTCGGCCTCGACGCCGACCTCGTCGTGCTCGACGAGCGCTTCGCCCGGACGGCCGTCATGTTCAAGGGCAGCTGGCTCGACCCACCGCGGCAGCCCGGTTCAGTCGTCGGCCCACACCCGCAGCACGTGTGACGCCGCTTCCTCGGCCGTCCAACCATGGGTCTCGGCCTTTCGCCGCAGCCGCTTGCGGACCCGCTTGGGCAGCGTCACGGTGATGTCGACGGTTTCCTCTGCCTTGTCCTTGTCCTTCTTCTTAGCCCTCCTGCGCACCTCTCGGGCCGACGCGCCGGACACATCGACGGCGAGCGTGGACAGGTGCGGCGCGGCCGGGTGGACGGTGCCGTCGTCGGCCCGGCGCAACGCGGGGCGCGGTGGTGGAGTGGTGGTCACTGTCGCCTGGCCCCCTTGGTGAGCGGCCCCTCGGAGCCTGCTGCAGCGAGGACGTGGTCGAGGTAGGACGAGTAGATCCGCGAGACCTCGCGAGCGCCCGGCGAGCGCCACGCCTGGACCGGGATGCACCGACCCTGTGCCGCGGCGATCGCGGAGCGCTCGGGTACGACCGGATCGAGGACAAGATCGCGGTAGGCCGCAAGCAGCTCGTCCAGCCGGAACCGGTGCTCGGCCGAGCGGGGTCGGAACCGGTTCACGACGACGCCCGCCGGCCGCAGCCGCAGGTTGAACCCCCGTCGCACGACGTCGACGGCTGCGAGCGCCTGCTGCGCTCCGGTCAGCGCGAACATCGTCGGTTCGGTGACCACGAGCGCAAGCTCGCTGGCCGCCAGCGCGTTCTTGGTCAGTTCCCCGAGGCTCGGTGGGCAGTCGACGAGAACGAGGTCGACCGCACGCAGGCCCTTCATGGCGGCGCGCAACCGGTGTTCGCCCGTTCTGCCGTCGCGCGGGTGGTTGCGATGCTCGAGAGCGGGCTCGCTGGCGACCACCGAGACGCCCTGTCCCCAAGCCGTCGCCGAGACGGCGTCGGCCACGACACCGGCCCGCCCGTCGGCGAGCACGTCGTTCGCGGTGAAGGTGACCTCGCCGGGATCGAGGACCGACGTGGCATTGCCCTGCGGGTCGAGGTCGACGACGAGCGTCCGCAGTCCGCGGCTCTGGCCGGCTCCGGCCAGCCCGAGCACCACCGAGGTCTTTCCGACCCCGCCCTTGAGGCTCAGGACGCTCACGGCGAGCACAGTCTCAGAGTCTGCCACGCGGCGCCCGGGATAGGCTGGGCGCGGATGACGAGACGACGGGAAGGCACCCGGTGAGCGACCTCATCGACACCACCGAGATGTACCTCAAGGTCATCTTCGAGCTCGAGGAAGAGGGAATCGTCCCGCTGCGCGCCCGGATCGCGGAGCGCCTCCACCAGTCCGGGCCTACCGTCAGTCAGACCGTGGCGCGGATGGAACGCGACGGCCTGGTCCACGTCGACGCCGACCGTCATCTCGAGCTCTCGGCCGAGGGTAGGCTGCTGGCCATGCGGGTGATGCGCAAGCACCGCCTGGTCGAACGGCTGCTCGTCGACGTCATTGGCCTCGACTGGGAGCTCGTGCACAACGAGGCCTGCCGGTGGGAGCACGTCGTGTCCGACGAGGTCGAACGGCGGCTGGTCATGCTTCTGCACGATCCCACCGAGGACCCGTACGGCAACCCCATCCCGGGACTCGACGAGCTGGGCGGTGCAGGTTCGGCGACGGCGTCAAAGCAGGCCGTACGCACGCTGGAGGCCGTCGCCGGTGCCGGTACGCCGGTCGAGGTTGTGGTCCGGCGGATCAGCGAGCCGCTGCAGACCGACGAGAAGTTCATGTCCGAGCTGCGTCGGGCCGGTGTGCTGCCCGGCCGGACGGTCCGGGCCCGGCGCACCGAGTCCGCCATGGTCGTCGGCGCTGAGGACCACACGCTCGAACTGACCGGTGACACAGCGTCCCACGTGTTCGTCACGGCCTGATGATGCCGCTGCCCGCCGAGGTCACCGTCATCGAGCTCGCCGCCGCCCTCGCCGACGGCGCGTACGTGGTCGATGTTCGTGAACCCTACGAGTACGTCGGGGGCCACGTGCCGGGCGCCGTATCGATTCCCATGGGCGCGATCCCCGAACGCCACGACGAGCTCCCACGCGACCGGACGGTGTACCTGGTCTGTGCTGTCGGTGCGCGCAGTATGCAGGTGGCGCACTATCTCGACCAGCTCGGCTTCGACGTCCGCAATGTCGCCGGTGGCACCAACGGGTGGATCGACGGCGGGTTCACGGTCGCTGTGGGCGCTCGACGCTGACCGGCCCCGCGCCCCCGTGACATAGCCTGATCTCATGGGAGCGGTCGACCGGGCCAAGCGCGGGCTGGCGAAGATCGGGGGCGCGGCCGCGCTGGTCGAGATCGGTCGGCAGGTCTGGCCGGTCGTCCGGCCCGCCGTCAAGCGGGGTCGCGACAACGCAGCGGCCTGGCGCATCGCGCGGGCCCATGCCGCCCGGGTCCTCGACGGCAGTTACCTCGACGTCTTCGTCGGCGGCGTCAAGCACTGGGTCGTGTGGTCCGGTGACGAACCGGTCGCCGCCTATCCCGCCGTTGACGGCGACCTGGGTGAGGCCGTCCGTACCGTCGACGGAACCCGCCGCCGCCGACCGGGCGCCCGCCGTACGACCCGCTCCGGGTCAAGTACCCGGAACACCCCGACTCGTCGCGGCGACCACTGGTGACGGTGACGACCGGCTGCGGCCGTGGCGGCGTCGGATCAGTCCAGCCTGCGCATCTGCCGGATCAGCAGCGCAGGCGCCGAGTGGCTGCTGCGTGACCATGGCGCGGGTACGCCCACGATCTCGACCTGGTCGCCCTCCCGGGCATCGAACCCGTACGGCCCGAGCAACTCGAAGCGGCCGCTCTCGGTCTGCAGGTCGAGCCCTCCGGCCTGGAACGCCGACACCAGAGTGCCGCGTCGCGTGACCGGTTTGAGCAGGTCGGACGGGGACACCGGCGGCGCGGTCGGACGCTTGCGCCGGGGCAGCGGAGCCCGAACCAGATCGGCGCGGTCGTTCGGTTGTTCGGTCATGTCTCCCCCGTTTGGTCGCGGCCAAGGCGCCAGGGTAGGGCGCGACGGGCCCGCGCGCACCGCGGACCGGGAAGATTGGTTCACTTCCCGGTCCGCGGCACGTGTGAACTACTGGGTCGAGGTCTGCCTGACCCTGATCGACGTGCCGTCGACGTCGAGGACCTCGAGACGGACCCCGGCGTCGGGCACCTTGACCCCGGTGAACGGGATCTCTGCGAACCAGTACTGGCGCCGGTCGTCGAACACCGGCTCCGCGTCCTGCCCGCGGATGAAGCTGGGCTC
>JBOGDU010000289.1:0-16895 GCA_050743145.1 Jiangellaceae bacterium
ACTCCTGGATCAACCAGGGCAGCCCGTCGGAGAACAAGGGCGACGACTCGAACCTGAAGGTGATGTCCAAGTCCGGGGCCAACCTGCGGGCGCTGGTGCGCTTCGCCCTGCCGGCGGAACTGCCGGAAGGATGCGTGGTGGAGTCGGCGACTCTGCGCCTGTACGCCGGGTCGTCGGCGAGCGGACGCACGCTCCAGGCCCTGCGTGTGAGCTCGTCGTGGACGGAGAGCGGCGTGACGTGGAGCAGCCAGCCCACCACGACCGGTACGGCCGCCACGACCGCGTCGGGGTCGGGCTACCGGCAGTGGAACGTCACCACCCAGGTGCAGGCGATGTTCGACGCCGGTGGCAACCACGGCTTCCTCATCAGGGACGCCATCGAAGGTCAGGACCACGAGCAGCAGTTCCACAGCCGGGAGAAGGCCCCCGACAACCCGCCGCGACTGGTCGTCACGTTCGCGCAGGCCTGACGCCGTCAGTCCGGGCTGACCGCCCGGGAGAGCGTCGCGCTGACGACCGCCAACAGGTTCGCGAGCGGGAAGGGCTTCATGAGGTACGCGTCCACGCCGAGCTCATGGGCGGTGGCCCGGTCGGCAGGGTCGCTGCGCGATGTGATCACGATGACGGGGACCCGCTCGCCGCGCTCCTGGAGGCGCCGCAGCACATCCAGACCGTCGATGTCGGGCAGTCCCAGATCGAGCAGTTGGAGGTCGACACCACCCGCCGCCACCCGCTCGAGCGCCGCGTTCCCGGTGGGGACCCACTCGACGTCGTGCCCGTGCCTGGCGAGTGCCTTTCGGATGAAGGACGCGATCAGCGGATCGTCCTCGACGACCAGTACGTTCGCCACGCGTACGTCCCCTCCAGGTAGGCACGGTGCAGATCAGGGCGCGACATCCTCAAGCCATGAACCCTAGGCCCGCTCGGTCACCCATGACCAGCAACGTCGCGTCGTCCGGGCCGGCTGGGTACG
Organism: Jiangellaceae bacterium; assembly: GCA_050743145.1. Classification (GTDB taxonomy): domain Bacteria; phylum Actinomycetota; class Actinomycetes; order Jiangellales; family Jiangellaceae; genus DASRTE01. The sequence continues at coordinate 974 of JBOGDU010000289.1, forward strand.
ATGGCGGCTCACCGGCCGTGACGAGGCCGCCGGAATCGTCCCCTGCAGCGTTCCCGGCGGCCTCGTCACCTATTCTGCCCCCTCAGTGCGCTATGACGCGGCATCATCCGGACACTGGCGCTAACCTGCCACTCGTGACTTCCGCGACGCCGGTCCCGCCGCTCGAGGGCTTCGGGATCGGACCGCGCGGCGACCGCCTCTATCGGGCGGTGTTGCGCGACCGGCACGTCGCGGTCGCCGTGCTGGCCGAGCGGCTCGGGTGGCCGCGGTCGGAGGTCGAGGAGGAGCTCGCGCCGGTTGTCGCGCTCGGGCTGCTGGTGGTCCGTGACGGCGTCGTCGTGGCCGTCTCGCCACACCTCGCGCTCGGCCGGTTGGCCGACCTCGAGGCCCGCACCCTGCTCGAACGGGAGCGCGCGCTCGACGCGCTGCGCGGCGCCATTCCCGACTACGCGGCCGAGGAACGCGGTGGCGGCCTCACGCAGACGCGGCTGCAACCGGTCGAGGTCCACACGGGTCCGGACGTCGGTGCGGTCGTGGACGCGATGATCAGGAGCACCAGCGGCGAGCTCCTGCTGATCCACACGACAGAATGGCTGGACAACCCCGGATGGTCGAAGGGCGACACCCTGCTGGCCCGTGAGACCGCGGGCGGCCGACCCGTCCGCAGCATCTACCCCACCGCGGCGTTGCACCGCCCGGCGGCTCTCGAGATCGTCCATCAGTGGGCGGAGATCGGCGAGGACGTGCGGTTGCTACCGTCGCCACCGACGAGGCTGATCGTCTTCGGTAGCCAGGCCGCGCTGATCCCCGTGGAGTGGGGACGCCTGCCGTCGCGGCGGGTCGTCGTCCGGACACCAGGCATCGTCGAGGCGATGCGCCACCTGTTCGACATCCTCTGGCGTCAGGCCGTCGTCCTGCCGGGCTCGGACGACACCGGCGTCCCCGGCGGTCGGAACCAGGTGCTCCGCCTGCTCGCAGCGGGCGCGAAGGACGAGACGATCGCCCGCCAGCTCGGGATCTCCCTGCGGACGGTACGCCGCCGGGTCGCCGACCTGCTGGGGGAGTTGGACGCCACCACCCGGTTCCAGGCCGGCGCCGAGGCGTCACGGCGGAAGCTGGTGTGACCTCGATACGCTCGGGCGGCCGAGGTGCTGCCGGCGGACCATGGTGAAGGGGACGCGCACGTGCCTGCGATCGTGTTGACCGGCGCCCAGTGGGGCGACGAAGGCAAGGGCAAGGCGACCGACCTGCTCGGTCCTGCCGTCGACTACGTCGTGAAGTTCAACGGTGGCAACAACGCCGGCCACACGATCGTCATCGGTGACGAGACATATGCACTCCATCTGTTGCCGTCCGGCATCCTCACCCCTGGCGTCGTGCCGGTGATCGGCAACGGCGTCGTCGTCGACCTCGCCGTGCTGTTCGGCGAGATCGACGCGCTCGAGGCACGGCGGGTCGACACGTCGCGGCTGGTCGTCAGCGCGAACGCGCATCTGATCGCGCCGTACAACCGCACCCTGGACAAGGTGACGGAACGGTTTCTCGGCAGCCGCAGGATCGGCACGACCGGTCGCGGCATCGGGCCGACCTACGCGGACAAGATGGCGCGTGTGGGTGTCCGGGTACAGGACCTGTTCGACGAGAAGATCCTGCGGCAGAAGGTCGAGGGTGCCCTCGCGCAGAAGAACCAGTTGCTGGTGAAGGTCTACAACCGTCGCGCGGCGACCGTAGACGACGTGGCCGACGAACTGCTCGTCTACGCCGACCGGCTCCGTCCCATGGTGGCCGACACCGGCCGGCTGCTCGGTGCGGCGCTGGACGAGGGCCGGACCGTGTTGCTGGAGGCGGGCCAGGCGACGCTGCTCGACGTCGACCACGGCACCTATCCGTTCGTGACGTCGTCCAACCCGACCGCAGGCGGGGCGTGCACCGGGACCGGGATCCCGCCGACGCGGATCGACCGCGTGATCGCCGTGATCAAGGCCTACACCACGCGGGTGGGGGAGGGACCGTTCCCGACCGAGCTGCTCGACGACGACGGCCAGCTGCTGCGGGACGCGGGAGGCGAGTACGGGACCACCACCGGCCGACCGCGTCGATGCGGGTGGTTCGACGCGGTGCTCGGCCGCTATGCCACTCGGATCAACGGGGTCACCGACTTCGTCGTCACCAAGCTCGACGTGCTGACCGGTCGAGATTCGATTCCGGTATGCGTCGCCTACGAGGTCGATGGCACGCGCCATGTCGACATGCCGATGACCCAGACCGAGTTCCACCATGCGGTTCCTGTGTACGAGTACCTGGACGGCTGGACGGAGGACATCTCCGGCGCCCGGTCGCTCGCCGACCTGCCGAGTGCGGCACGCCGGTACGTCACCACGCTCGAGGACCTCTGCGGAGCACCGGTGTCGGCCGTCGGCGTCGGGCCCGGCCGCGACGAGATCATCACCGTTCGCGACCTCGTCTGAGCCTGCATCGCCCGGCGTCTCCGGCGGATGTGATGCTGTGCAGGTGGCCCGGTCGTCGAAACGCACCGACCCCCGCGGCGCGTGCCGACGCTCGGTCCTGGCCGTGACGTTCGTCCTCGGCATCCTCGCCGTGGCGGCCTGTGCGGACGACCCCGGCGGGGCCAGGCCCGACGCGGGCGAGGACGCCCTGGCGGAGTACACCGACGAGGGGGACGGGTGCGAGCAGACCGTCTCGGCCATCGGGTACGCCGACACCCTGCTTCGTGCGCTGGGCCAGGAGGACCACCAGGACTTCGACGCGGCGGTCCGCTCGAGGCTGGCGGCGGTAGCGGGGACGATCTCACTGGAGATCGACGACTTCCCCGACGGGCGTACCCGCGAGCAGGCCGAACGGGTGGGCGGCCTGGCCGACCGCGCGCAGGCGTCCGAGGATCCCGACGCGCAGCAGGTGCTCGCCCTGCGCGAGTACCGGCGCGAAGCCGCGCAGTTGGTGATCGACTGTGCCTCGGCTACCGGCGGCGGGTCGGAGTCGGGTCCGTAGGCCGCGATCGGCGGTCGCTCAGAGGCCGCGAGCGACCATGTCGAGGGTTCGCTCGAGCACGGCCTGCCGGGCGTCGGAGGGCAACTCGGTCAGCGGGCCGTCAAGGATGAGGTGGGCCAGGCCGTGCACGGCCGACCACGCGGCGAACTCGGCCAGTGGCCTGCGTTCGGCGGCCAGGTATCCGGCGTCGACGAGGTCGTCGAGTCCGCGGCTGAGCATCAGGAACGACGCATCGGTCTCCCTGGCCGTGGCCCGGCTGCCACCTTCCTCGCCGAACGCCGTGCGAAACAGCCCAGGTTCGGCGAGAGCGACCCGGAAGTACGCCCGCCCGATGGCGTAGAACCGGCGGACGGCGTCCTCCGCCGGGTCCCCGGTCGGCTCCAGGGTCGCCATCTCGGTCCGCATGCCCTCGGCCAGGACGTCGAAGGCGCGCTCCTTCACCGCACCCTGCAGCGCCTCGGCGTTGGTGAAGTGTCGGTACGCAGCGGTTGGCGTCACACCGACCACGCGCGCGGCCGCCCGCACTCCCACTGCCGTGGGACCTCCCTGTTCGGCGAGCTTCGCCCCCGCCGCGATCAGCGCGTTGCGCAGGTCGCCGTGGTGATACCTGCGCCGGGTCGTCGCCACATCGGCCATATCGGATGTTGACACCTGCTCACTTTTAAGGCAAGTTTACAGGTGACAAGTTTACACCTGCCAAGCTCACGTCTGTAGGGAGCAACCCAATGCTCGGAACGCTGGCATCCTTCGTCGTCCGTCACGCCCGCGCGGTGCTCGCCTTGTCGCTGATCGTCCTGATCGGCGTCGGCGTCCTCGGCGTCGGCGCCTTCGGCAAGCTGCAGACCGGCGGCTTCGAGGATCCGAATGCCGAGTCGACCGACGCGTCGGCGCTGGTCGAAGAACGCTTCGGGGGCGACGCGGACCTCGTCTTCCTGGTCACCACCGACGGGGGCACGGTCGACGACACCGCGCCTGCCGCCGCGGGAGCCGAGCTCACGGCTGCCATGGCCGGTGACCAGGAGCTGTCGCGGGTCGTCTCGTACTGGGAGAGCGGCGCGCCGTCACTGCGATCCGACGACGGATCGCAGGCGCTGATCGTCGCAAACCTCGAGGACGGGGACGCTGCGTCGGTCGCCGACCGGTACGGCGGGGCCAGCGGGCCGCTGGAGGTCACCGTGGGCGGAAGCGCCGTCGCGGGTGACGACGTGACCGACCAAGTACTACGCGACCTCGGCGTCGCGGAGAGTATTGCGGTTCCGCTCATCCTGCTCCTGCTCGTCGTGGCGTTCGGAAGCCTCGTGGCCGCGTTGCTGCCCCTGGTCGTCGGTGCGATCGCGATCATGGGGACACTTGGCGTGCTGTCCATCCTGGCCGACCTGACCGACGTGTCGGTGTTCGCCGTGAACTTGACCACCGCGCTCGGGCTGGGCCTGGCGATCGACTACGCCCTGCTGATGGTGAGCCGCTTCCGCGAGGAGCTCAGCCGCGGACTCGCGGTGTCCGACGCGGTGGTACGCACAGTGGAGACGGCAGGTCGCACGATCGTGTTCAGCGCCCTCGCCGTCGCTGCGGCGTTGGCGGTACTGCTGCTCTTCCCGCTCTACTTCCTCCGTTCCTTCGCGTACGCGGGGGTCGGCGTCGTGGCGATCGCGATCGTGGGCGCCATCGTCGTACTGCCGGCTCTGCTGACCGTGCTCGGGCCACGGGTCAACGCGGGACGGCTGCCGTGGGCGGCAAAGGTCACGGCCGGGGCCGCGGCGCCGTTCTGGGGCCGGCTGGCGGCCAGGGTCATGCGCCGGCCGGCACTGTTCGCCCTCCCGGTGATGGCGCTCCTGCTGGTCGCGGCGGCACCGCTGCTGCAGGTCAGCTTCGGCACGCCCGACGACCGGGTGCTTCCGACGAGCGCAGCGAGCCGGCAGGTGGGAGATGCGATCCGGGACGGCTTCGCCAGCGACGACACCACGGCGATCGACGTGGTGACCGCCGGCCCGGTCGAATCCGAGGCGCTCGCGGACTACGCGTCGCGCCTGTCGATGGTCCCGGCTGTCGAGCGGGTCGATTCCGGCGCCGGGATCTTCGTCGACGGTGTGGTCGTGGCCCGAGGCGGCTCCGCCGCTGGGCTCTCGACCGAGGCCGGCGAGCGCCTGGCCGTCGTGACGGCCGCGGACGCAAGGTCGTCGACAGCGCAGGAGTTGGTGGGCGACGTTCGCGACGTCCGGGCTCCGAGCGGCGTCGACGCGCTGGTCGGCGGCGAGACGGCGACTCTCGTCGACAGCCTGGACGCCATCGGGGGGCGGCTCCCGCTGGCGGCCGGACTCGTCGCCGTGACGACGTTCGTCGTGCTCTTCCTGTTCACCGGCAGCGTCGTCCAGCCGCTGCGTTCCCTGCTGAGCAACGCGCTGACTCTGGGTGCCACGCTCGGTCTGATGGTTCTGATCTTCCAAGAGGGCTTCGGGTCGTCGTTGCTCGGGTTCACGCCGCTCGCGTTGGACACATCGATGCTCGTACTGATGTTCTGCCTCGTCTTCGGCTTGTCCATGGACTACGAGATGTTCGTGATGAGCCGGATCAAGGAGCAGTACGACGCGGGAGCGAGCGTCGAGCAGGCGACGCGGCACGGGCTGGCACACACCGGCCGCATCGTCACGACGGCTGCTGCACTGATCGCGGTCTCGTTCTTCGCGTTCGTGACCAGCCAGGTGAGCTTCATCCAGATGTTCGGGCTCGGTGCCGGACTGGCCATCCTCATCGATGCGACGCTGGTGCGTGGCATCCTGTTGCCGGCCTCGATGCGGGTCCTCGGCCCCGCGTCGTGGTACGCCCCTGCCGGCCTGCGCCACCTGCACACGAGGGTCGGTCTGGCCGAGATCTGAGCGCCCGGGCCGGACGACGCTACGAGGCGCCGCGTACGCGCGGGTGCTGTTCGAAGAAGTCCCACATCACGTCGGTGGCGATGACCGGCACGGTGGGATCGGCAGTGGCGATTCGGGCGTCCCCCGGCCAGGAGTGGCCCATGTCGGTGATCGAGTACCAGACCACCTCGGTGCCGTCGTCACATACCGATCTGGCGATCTCAGCTGTGCCGTTGCCGTCATCCAGGACGCGCACAGCGGGTTCCGTGCACGAAGCCCGCTGACGCCAGGTGTCCAGGCCGTCCGCCGCGGGGATCGCCACCCGGTCGGCGGTACCGGTGAAGGTGACCAACGAGACCGGCGTGGCCGGGCCGATCTGGCTCGGGTCCACCGGAGCACCGCTGACCGGTGCGATGGCAGCGAGCCGGCCGCCCATCTCTGCCGCCAACCGATAGACCATCTCCGCGCCGTTGGACATGCCGGTCGCGTAGACACGGTCGGGGTCGGTGCCCCACGTCTGCGTGATCTCGTCGATGAGTGCGCCGACGAAGCCGACGTCGTCCGGGCTGTCTGTCTCGGTGTTGAAGCTGCGGCCGACGCCTTCGGGGTACGCGACGACGAAGCCCTCCTGCTCGGCCTTCTCCGACAGCCCGCTGATCAACTCCATCTCCCCCGGCATCGACGGTCTGCTGTGGAATGCCAGCACCAGCGGCGGCAGTGCCGAGCGGTCGTAGCCCTCGGGCACATGAAGGAGATAGCTGCGGTCGTCACCGCCGTGGTCGATGGCGAGCGCGTAGCTACCCGGTGCGGGTGGCGACGGGACCGCCGTCTGGGTCGGCCTGGGCGAGACCGGCGTCGTGACCCGTGGGGACGCATCGTTCGCTACCCCTCCACACGCGCCGATGACGAATGCGACAGTCATTGCCAGCGAACACGGGCTGCGTCGGGGTCGACGCTTCCGGGGGGCCGGATCGTGGGCCACGGCGCTCAGACTAGGACGGGCCGGCGGACGCTGCCAGAACCCGGATGGTCATAGGCTCGGCGTCCGTGGATGTTCTCGTCGTCGGGTCCGGAGCGCGCGAACATGCGCTGGTTCGCGGGCTGTTGCGTGATCCGCGAGTCGCCGATATACACGCTGCGCCCGGCAATGCCGGGATCGCCGCAGACGTGGCTGCGGCCCATCCGGTCGACATGGCCAAGCCGCAGGTCGTCGCCGACCTCGCCGCACGGCTCGGCGTCGATCTCGTGGTCGTCGGGCCGGAGGTGCCCCTCGTCGCCGGTGTCGCCGACGCCGTCCGGGCCAGGGACATCGCCTGCCTGGGGCCGTCTGCGCTCGCCGCCCGGGTGGAGGGGTCGAAGGCCTTCGCCAAGGAGGTGATGGCCGCCGCCGGGGTACCGACGGCGATGGCCGTCGTCTGTGACGCGCGCGCGCAGGCGGAGGATGCCCTGGACCGCTTCGGAACCCCCTACGTGGTCAAGGACGACGGCCTCGCTGCCGGCAAGGGGGTGGTCGTCACCGATGACCGTTCCGCGGCGCTCGCCCATGCGGCGAACTGCGGTCGGGTCGTCATCGAGGAGTACCTCGACGGACCCGAGGTGTCGCTGTTCTGCATCACCGACGGCGAGTCGGTCGTCCCGTTGACACCGGCACAGGATTTCAAGCGTGCGTACGACGGTGACCTCGGCCCGAACACGGGCGGCATGGGCGCGTACTCACCGTTGCCGTGGGCCCCGGACGGCCTGGTCGGCGAGGTCCTCGACCGCGTGATCGATCCCACGGTGGCCGAGATGCGCCACCGTGGCACCCCCTACAGCGGTGTTCTGTACGCCGGCCTCGCCCTGACGTCGCGCGGTCTCCGCGTCGTCGAGTTCAATGCACGCTTCGGCGACCCGGAGACCCAGGCGGTGCTGGCACTGCTCATCACGCCGCTCGGCGGCCTGCTGTCGGCCGCGGCGACCGGATCACTGCGTGACCTGCCGCCGTTGCGCTGGCGGGCCGGCTCCGCCGTGACCGTCGTCATCGCCGCCGCCGGCTACCCGGAGGCGCCCCGTGGCGGCGATGCGATCACGGGCATCGAGGCGGCCGCAGCCGTCGACGGAGTCGAGATCCTCCACGCAGGCACGCGACACGACTCGGCCGGCTCGCTGGTCAGCGGGGGAGGCCGGGTGCTGTCGGTGACGGCGGTCGGCGACGACCTGGAACAAGCACGCTCCCGGGCCTATGACGGGGTCGGCAGGATCGGCCTCGAGGGCAGCCACCACCGCACCGACATTGCGGCGGCCGCCCTGCGCGACGAGGTGCGGGTGCCCGCCCTGCCCTCGGTGGGACACTGGCGACGTGCCCGACGAGACCGTTGTTCCTGACGTCCTCGCCACCCGCTACGCATCGTCGGAGATGACCCGGTTGTGGTCGCCGGCGCACAGGGTGGTGCTCGAACGACAGCTCTGGCTGGCGGTGCTGCGCGCCCAACAGCAACTCGGCGTACCTGTGTCCGAGGGCGCCGTGGAGGCGTACGAGGGGGTCGTCGCCGACGTCGACCTGGCGAGCATCGCGGCGCGCGAGCGGGTCACCCGGCACGACGTGAAAGCGCGGATCGAGGAGTTCAACGCGCTCGGCGGCCGCCAGGACGTGCACAAGGGGATGACCAGCCGCGACCTGACCGAGAACGTCGAGCAGTCGCAGATCCGCCGCTCGCTGGAACTCGTGCGCGACCGCTGCGTCGCGGCGCTGGCGCTACTGGCTCGGCTTGCCGCGGAGAACGCCGAGCTGGTCGTGACTGGCCGGACCCACAACGTCGCGGCTCAGGCCACCACGATCGGCAAGCGGTTCGCGTCCGCCGCCGACGAGCTCCTCGTCGCCTACGAGCGGTTGGACGCCCTGATCGACCGCTACCCATTGCGGGGGATCAAGGGACCGGTGGGTACCTCGCAGGACATGCTCGACCTTCTCGGCGGTGACACGGAGCGGCTGGCCGAGCTCGAACGCCGCATTGCCCGCCATCTCGGCTTCGACCGGGTGCTCACCAGCGTGGGCCAGGTCTATCCGCGCTCGCTCGACCACGACGTCCTCTCCGCACTGGTGCAGGTGGCCGCGGGACCGTCGAGCCTGGCGACGACGATCCGGCTGATGGCCGGCCACGAGCTGGTCACCGAGGGGTTCAGGCTCGGCCAGGTGGGCTCGTCGGCGATGCCGCACAAGATGAACACACGCTCCTGCGAGCGTGTCAACGGCCTTGCGGTGGTGCTCCGCGGACACGCTTCCATGGCGGCCGAGCTCGCCGGCGCCCAGTGGAACGAGGGCGACGTGTCGTGCTCGGTGGTCCGCCGGGTCGCCCTGCCCGGCGGGTTCTTCGCCGTGGACGGGCTGTTCGAGACGTTCCTGACGGTGCTCCACGAGTTCGGCACCTATCCGGCGGTCATCGCCCGCGAGCTCAATCGTCACCTGCCGTTCCTCGCCACCACCAAGGTGCTCATGGCGGCCGTCCGGAACGGGGTCGGCCGCGAGGCCGCGCACGAGGTGATCAAGGAGCACGCCGTCGACGTGGCGCTCCGTCTACGCGACGGAGCCCGTGGGAACGACCTGCTGGACCGGCTGGCGGGCGACCAACGCCTGGGCTTCGACCGGCCTGACCTCGACGACATCGTCGGGGAGCCGCTGGCGTTCACCGGCGCTGCCGGTGCGCAGGTCGCCGAGGTCGTCCGCCGGGTCGAGAAGATCGCCGCCGACCACCCGGCGGCGGCTGCATACGCTCCGGAACCGATCCTTTAGCCTCGACCAGGTCACGGCGGTCCTTCAGAGTCGGGATACGTAGCGGCCACATTGTGTCCCGTGCGTATCCCGATCCCAGGGAGCCATCCATGACCCGCGGTCCTGTCCACAGGCCGTGCCGCGCCGATCAGGCGGTCCACACCGGGGGCGCCTGTTCGGCGCTCGCGCAGGGAGTCCGTCGATGCTGAGGGCATGGATGTCGGAGCGCTCATTCGCCAGGCGCGGCGCGCGGCGGGCCTGACCCAGCGCGACCTCGCTCAGCGTGCCGCGGTCACCCGTGCGGCGTTGTCACACTACGAGCGTCGACGGCGAATCCCCACGATCACGACGCTGGAGGCCGTGCTCGCCGCTGCCGGTCAGCAGGTACGCGCCGAGCTGGAGCCCCTGGACGCCGACGTCGAGCGGGCCATCGCAGCGTTGGCGGCGCAGCCCATGGCTGATCGCGACGGCGTATTCGGATGGGGGCAGATCAACCGCATCGAGGAGGTCGCCCATCGGGTCGAGGGCCTCGCCGCAGCGTCGGTTCTGGGCGCGCCGGTTCCGGTCACGACGTTCGAGATGGCGTTGGCCGACGACGCCTCGACGTTTCAGTGGCTTTCGGAGGAGATGATGGCCTGGGTCGCTCGCATCCGGGTGCCCGCGTGGGACTACTTCGACGTCGTGCAGCGGGCGCCGGAGTCGTTGCGCGAACTGATCGCGACGGAGTGCCCGGACGGACGGTTCGAGCTCCGCTCGGGCTTCACCGATGCCAGGGTCCGGCTCGCTCCTCCGGAGGTCGTCGCGCGACACGTGCTGGTGGAGTCACCGCACGGCTCGATCCCGGTGCAGCCGCTGCACGAGATCGACACCACCGATCCCGAGATCGGCCGGACGCTGGAGGTCATGCGCCGGCACCAGGAACGTCGCCTCGGCTCGGAGTCGGCCGGCGTCGACGATCCGTGACGGAGCCGCTGACGTCCGCACGGGGGGACTCGCCGGCCGTCTCGTCGGCCGCTACCCTGCCGCTGATGTCGACGACCGCGATGCCCGGCTACCGGCACATCTACGCGGGCAAGGTCCGCGACCTGTACGTGCCCGACGGCCGCGAGGACGCCCTGCTCATCGTGGCGAGCGACCGGATCTCCGCCTACGACCACGTCCTGGCCTCGACGATCCCCGACAAGGGCCGCGTGCTGACGGCGCTGTCGGTGTGGTGGTTCGAGCGACTCGCCGACCTGGTGCCCAACCACCTGCTGTCCACCGATGTGCCCGCGCCGGTGGCGGGCCGGGCGATGCTGTGCGAGCGCCTGGAGATGATGCCCGTCGAGTGCGTGGCACGTGGGTACCTGACCGGCTCTGGGCTGGCCGACTACCTCGAGGGCGGCACGGTATGCGGGGTCGCGCTCCCTGCGGGCCTCGTCGACGGGTCCCGCCTGCCGGAGCCGATCTTCACGCCGGCCACGAAGGCCGAACCCGGCGCACACGACGAGAACGTCGACTTCGCCCACGTCCAAGGTGTTGCCGGCGCTGCGACCGCGGCCGAACTGCGCCGGTTGACCCTCGCCGTCTACGCCCGGGGAGAGCAGATCGCGCGGGAGCGGGGGATCGTCCTGGCGGACACGAAGGTCGAGTTCGGCCGGCGGTCCGACGGCTCGCTCGTGCTCGCCGACGAGGTGCTGACGCCGGACTCGTCGCGGTTCTGGCCTCTCGACGCGTGGAGACCCGGCCGGGCTCAGCCGTCGTTCGACAAGCAGTCCGTCAGGGACTGGCTCACCTCTCCGGAGTCCGGCTGGGACCGGTCGTCGGGAGCGGATCCGCCGCCGTTGCCGGAGCACGTGGTGGCACGTACCCGGGACCGTTACGTCGAGGCGTACGAACGGATCACCGGCCGCACATTTGCCTGACCTGTCGTGGCCGGGCGGGCTCCGGCGCTAGCAGCGCAACAATCACTACGCTGGGCACGCGCCGTTGCGGCGCATGCCCGTCCGCCGTCCCGCAGGGAGCGTGTCCGTGACCCGCGTCGTCGTCGACGTCATGCTCAAGCCCGAGATCCTCGATCCCCAGGGCAAAGCCGTCCACGGCGCCCTCCACCGTCTCGGCTTCGACCGCGTGGCGTCCGTACGTCAGGGCAAGCGGTTCGAGATCGAGATCGACGGCGACACGACCCCGGACGCGGTCGCCGGTATCGAACAGGCGGCCGGCACCCTGCTCGCGAACCCCGTGATCGAGGACTTCACGATCCACGTGGAGGGCTGATGCGGATCGGCGTCGTCACCTTCCCCGGCTCGCTCGACGACGGTGACGCTGCGCGAGCGGTTCGCCTGGCCGGTGGAGAGGCGGTACCCATCTGGCACGGCGATGCCGAGCTCCGCCGTGTCGACGCGGTGGTGCTCCCCGGCGGCTTCTCCTACGGCGACTACCTCCGCTGCGGGGCCATCGCCCGGTTCGCACCGGTGATGGGGCCTCTGGTTGCCGGCGCTCGCGCCGGCCTACCGGTGCTTGGCATCTGCAACGGCTTCCAGATCCTTTGCGAGGCGCACCTGCTCCCTGGTGCGCTGATCCGCAACGACCACCGCACGTTCGTCTGCCGCGACCAACGGCTGCGGATCGAGAGCATCGCCACACCGTGGACGTCCGCGTACGAGGCCGGCGCCCAGATCGTCGTGCCGTTGAAGAACGGCGAGGGCGGCTATGTCGCCGACGAACGGACCCTCGACGCGCTCGAAGGTGAGGGCAGAGTCGTCGTCCGCTACCTCGGCGGCAACCCCAACGGCTCCTACCGCGAGATCGCCGGCATCACCAACGCGGGAGGCAACGTCGTCGGACTCATGCCGCACCCCGAGCATGCGGTCGACCCCCTGACCGGCCCGACCACCGACGGATTGGGCTTCTTCACCTCGGTGCTGACCAGCCTCGCCACCCGCTGATGCCCTCGGCGGGAGAAGGGTTCCGGCCTGGGATCAGGGCTTCCGTGCGACCCCGGCCCAGAGGTAGGCGACGTTCGGGTCGGCGGGGGGCCCACCAACGGGATGCCAAGCCACCAGGGGCACCACGCCCGGTTCGATCAGCTCCCAGCCGCTGAAGAACCGCTCGACCTCGGCGCGCGTCCGTGGTACCAGTGTCACGCCCGCTTGCGCCGCGGCCGCGACGTTGGCGCCCATGGCCGCCGGGTTGAACTCCTGGCCGTGGTGGGAGATGGCGAAGTAGCTGCCGGAGGGCAGCGCATCCTTCAGTGTGTCGACCTTCCCCCATGGATCGTCCTCGTCGCTGAGGAGCATCAGGGTCGCCAGCATGAGCAGCCCTACGGGCCTGCTCAAGTCCAGCGTGTCGGTCACCGACGCGTGGGTGATGATCTTGTCCGGCTCGCGCAGATTCGCATCTATGTACGCGGTCTTGCCCGAAGTCCCGCTGACCATCAACGCCCGCGCGTGCGCGAGAACGATCGGGTCGTTGTCGACATAGACGACGTGGGCATCGGGCACGGTCTCCTGGGCGATCTCGTGCACGTTCGGGCTGGTGGGGATGCCGGTGCCGATGTCGAGGAACTGGCGGATTCCCGCCTCACCAGCGAGGTAGCGGACCGCGCGGCCGAGGAAGTGCCGGTTCTCCCGGGCCATGGTGCGGATGGTTGGAATCGCCTTGACGACGGCCTCACCCACGGCTCGGTCCGCAGCGAAGTTGTCCTTGCCCCCGAGAAACCAGTCGTACACCCGGGCGGAGTGCGCCACGCTGGTGTCGACACCAGGCGGGGCCTCCGCCTTGTCGCCATCGACATCTCGGCTCAGGGGCATGATCGTCGTCTCCCTTGGTGGGCCGAAGCTGCTGTGTGCCGGCAGCCTAGCCCAGCGAGTCGGCAGCACCAGCGCCGATATCGTTGACCTCGGCCGTGGAACAGCGAGGAGCGCGGGGTGACCATCGACACCGTCAAGCACGCGGCGGAGACCCCGGACCACCCGCAACCCTGGGCCGAGCTCGGGCTGAACGACGACGAGTACGCACGAATCCGCGAGATCCTCGGCCGCCGCCCCACGTCGTCGGAGCTCGCCATGTACTCCGTCATGTGGTCCGAACACTGCTCGTACAAGAGCTCCAAGGTTCACTTGCGGCGCTTCGGCGAGCTCGTGCAGGAGACACCGGTCGGCAAGCTCCTGGCCGGGATCGGCGAGAACGCCGGCGTGGTCGATGTCGGGCAGGGCTACGCCGTGACGTTCAAGGTCGAGTCGCACAACCACCCGTCCTACGTCGAGCCCTACCAGGGCGCGGCCACGGGCGTCGGCGGGATCGTCCGTGACATCCTCGCCATGGGCGCCCGCCCGGTCGCGGTGATGGACTCCCTGCGGTTCGGTCCCGCCGACGCCGACGACACCGCCCGTGTGCTCCCGGGCGTCGTCGCCGGGATCGGCGGGTACGGCAACTGCCTCGGCCTGCCGAACATCGGCGGCGAAGTCGTGTTCGACGAGTCGTACGCCGGGAATCCGCTGGTCAACGCGCTGTGCATGGGCGTGATGCGCCACGACGAGCTGCACCTCGCACACGCATCGGGGGTCGGCAACCTCGTCGTGCTGTACGGAGCCAGGACCGGCGGCGACGGCATCGGCGGCGTCTCGGTGCTGGCCTCGGAGACCTTCGGTGACGAAGGTCCGAGCAAGCGGCCCAGCGTCCAGGTCGGCGACCCGTTCATGGAGAAGCTGCTGATCGAGTGCACCCTCGAGCTGTTCGCCGAAGGTCTCGTCGTCGGCATCCAGGACCTCGGCGGCGCCGGATTGTCGTGCGCCACGTCCGAACTTGCCAGCGCCGGTGAGGGCGGCATGCACATCGTGCTCGACCGGGTCCCGCTGCGTGACCCGACTCTCGCTGCGGAGGAGATCCTCATGAGCGAGTCACAGGAGCGGATGATGGCCGTGGTCTCGCCGGCTGCGATCGACCGGGTACTGGAGATCTGCGGAAGGTGGGACGTCGACGCCGGCGTGGTCGGCGAGGTGACCGACTCGGGACGGCTGACGATCGAGTGGCGCGGAGAGACCGTGGTCGACGTTCCGCCGCGGACGGTCGCGCACGAGGGGCCGGTCTACGAGCGCCCGTACGACCGGCCGTCATCGCAGGACGACCTGCAGGCAGCCGGGCCGTCGTCGCTCGCCCGCCCGACCGATGCCGACGCGCTGAAGGCGACGTTGTTGCGGATGATTGCCTCGCCGAACCTGTGTTCGCGCTCGTGGGTGACCGAACAGTACGACCGGTACGTGCTGGGCAACACCGTGCTCGCCCACCCCGAGGACGCGGGCGTGGTCCGCATCGACGAGGAAACCGGGCTGGGCGTGGCGCTGGCGACCGACGCGAACGGGCGCTACGCCACGCTCGACCCCTACGCGGGCGCGCAACTGGCGCTGGCCGAGGCGTACCGCAACGTCGCAGCCGTCGGCGCGCGGCCGCTGGCGGTGACCAACTGCCTGAACTTCGGGTCGCCGGAGGATCCGGCCGTCATGTGGCAGTTCGCGGAGGCCGTGCGGGGCCTGGCCGACGGCTGCCGCTCACTGGGCCTGCCGGTCACCGGCGGCAACGTCTCGCTGTACAACCAGACCGGCCCGTCGACGATCCTGCCGACGCCTGTCGTCGGCGTCCTCGGAGTGCTCGATGACGTCACCCGCCGGATGCCGTCGGGATTCCGTACATCGGGCCAGATCATCTACCTGCTGGGCACGACGCGGGACGAGTTCGGAGGCTCCGAATGGGCCCACGTCGTGCACCGCCACCTCGGCGGCCTGCCGCCCGGCGTGGACCTCGACGCCGAGCGCACCCTGGCCGAGATCCTCGTCCAGGCGGCCCGGGACGGCCTGGTCGAGGCTGCGCACGACCTGTCCGACGGGGGCCTCGCACAGGCGCTGGTCGAGGCGTGCCTGCGGTACGGGCTCGGTGCGCAGGTGCTGCTGCCCGACGGAGTCGACCCGTTCGTCTTCCTGTTCGCCGAGTCGCAGGCCCGGGCGATCGTCGCCGTGGCGCGCTCGGCGGATGCGCAGTTCAGCCACCTGTGTGCCGCGAGCGGCCACCCCTACCAGGTGATCGGCGTCGTGGACGACGGCGGCGGAACACCTGTGCTCGAGATTCGGGGGCAGTTCTCGGTGCCGCTCGCCGAGCTTCGCGTTGCCTTCGAGTCGACACTTCCGGCTCTGTTCGGCCCACCGGCGGAGTCGTGAAGATCGTCGTGCAGAATCAACCCGCTGCGCCGCCTGCTGCGGGCTACACGACGATCTTCACGACAGGGCCGCGTGAGAATCAGCGCTTCGGCTGGGTGAGGGCGGCGAGGGCGGCTGTGAAC
>JBOGDU010000290.1:0-8171 GCA_050743145.1 Jiangellaceae bacterium
GCCTGGTAGTCGCCCACGAACAGCCGGGCACCCGACACGACCGCTCCGGCCTCGTTGACCGGCACGAACGTCACCGTTGCCTCGTCCGCGAAGGGCGACGCGAAGCTCGGTGTGGGGTTCGGGTCCCCAGGGCCGTTGCTGGCAGCGCCCTCACCCAGACCACGCTTGGCGAACGCGTTCCACAGCAGGTCCTGGTTGGCCCCGCCGAACCGGATCAGGTCCGCTGCGAGCAGGGCATCGCGTGAATCAACCATGCTCACGCCGGAGACCGCCAACAGCAGATACGAGTCGAACATCAGCTGCGCCCAGCGCCGGTTACCGGGGCAGCTGGTGACCGGGGTCTCGCCGTTGGCGCAGGACTTCTGCAGCGCGGCGGTGCCGGCGCCGTAGCGTCCGATCAGCGCCTGCCTGATGTCGAAGTTGGTGGCGCTCCACACCTCGCCCGACGCATGGACCTGCAGCCCGACGAAGTCGTAGTCGATGTGACTATAGTTCAGCGGGCTGTCGCTCATGTTGTAGTTGCGGATGCCCGCCGCCGGATCGCTGGTGACGTACTCACCGATCGTGAACGCTCGACTGCCCGCCGGCGCGTAGCCGTGCTCCGCGAGGTACTCGACCGCCAGGAGATCGGACCAGCTCTCGCTCATGCCCTGAGGCGAGCTCAAGCCGTTGTTCGGGCCGGCGACCATCCGGTTCGTGATGGCATGGCCGTACTCGTGACCGATCACCGACATGTCGAAGTCGCCGTCGACGCACGGCGCGTAGAAGGCGCCGGCGATCGGCTGCCAGAGGTACATGTTGGTGATCGGCGGGTGGCCGTCTGGCGGGGTGATCTGGTTGGCGTTGTCCCGCGCCGCGAACGTCGGGGGACCACCGGAGACACCGCCGGCCTGCGCGTTGCCCTGCTCCGGATCGTTCTGCTTGCCACCCCGCTTGAAGTTGTCGTCCTGCAGGTTGAACGTGGCTTCGGTGAAGCCGAGGTGGTACGACCAGTCGTGCATCCGGTTGTGCATCACGAACAGGTTCGCCCGCGCTGCGTCGATGTCATTGCGGAGGGCCGTGTCGAAGACCGCCGGCGAGCACCTTTCCCTGAACCACTGGTTGGTCCACGGGTACGTGTACTCGCGGTCCGGGCTCGGCGTCGCCAACTCCTTGCCGACCTTGAAGGGGTCGTTGCTGAACCAGTTGTGGACGGCAAAGGAGTTGTTCCCAGAGGTCGTCTCGGTCGGCTGCTGGTTCGACGCTTTGACGTCCCAGGCGAGCGGCGACGCGGGCGTACCGACGACCTCGTCGCAGCCGGGCCCGGGCAGGAAGCACCACCGCACGCGCGTATCGGTCGACGAGTAGTCGAACGGTGGCGTGTTGGGGAAGACCTCCCAGGCAGGGTTGTCCTCGCTGTAGTCGACCAGATCCTCGCGGACGAGCACGCTACCGTCGCGGCCGTCCACGTACGTGGTGAAGCCCACCGGCTGGGCATCGTCCTCGCCGATCAGCACGACCTGGTACGCGGCGCGTGCGGCGCCCTGCGGTACAGGTACGGCGACGAGCTCGACGGATTGCACAGCGGTCTCATCGACACCCGCGTCTGCCGCGGCTATCTGCGCGGCCTCGTCGGCCGACAATGTCGCCGCCGCCGGCCGGCCGGCGTCGCGAGCAAGAGACGAGCTCACGTGCCATACGGCGCCGTCGCGCACTCCGACGGCGAGCAGGCCGTCACGGCCCGCCTCGAGACCGCCGAACCGCTGCCTGAACAGCACCGCGGCGCCTTCGCCCATCGGGGCGACGGTCACGACATCGAGTGCCGCTGCGCCGCGCTGGGTGAGACCGAGCAGGTCGCGGTTGGCGGCGACGTATGCCTCTGCGGCGGCCACGGGGTCGGCGGGCAACCCCTCGGCGAGCGGGTCACCGGTCGACGCCAGCGCCGCGGGTGTGCCGAACTCGTTCCACCTGGCCCGGGCGTCGACTTCGTCCGCCTTCGCCCGCTGGCGGGCGGACGGTGCAGCCCGGCCCTCGCGGGCGTCCTTGTCCTTGACCTCGACCTGGTCTCCCGGGAACCTCCCAGGCCCTCCGGGGCCTTTGTCCTGTCCGGGCGCTGCGATGCTGCCCGGTCCCATTGCGAGGACGAGTGCCGCTGCGATCAGCGCGGTCGCCCCTGCAAACGCACGGGGTGGTGTGCGCACGGTCCCTTCACCTCCTCGACGGCTCCGTTGCCGTCGTATCCATTCGCGTCGAAGATTGCTCTCCGTCTAGCAAAATGGGAAGCCCTGCGTCCGATCTCCCTTCCGAGATCAGCACGGCGGGGCGCGCCGCCTGGTTCATCCCCCTGCGTGGGAGCAGACTGCGGGAATCACGACCGCCAGACACTCGAGGGGGACCCGTGGCGTTCGCCACCTCGGATGCGGACGCACGCTGGCCCGACGGCGTGATCCCGTACGTCATCAGCGACGACTTCAGCACGGGCCAGCGCCGCGAGCTCCTGCGCGCCATCGCGCACTGGAACGACCGGACGGTCATCAGGCTCCGGCGCAGGTTCACCGAGGCGGACTTCGTGCGTTTCGTGCCGGCCGAGGGGGTGTGTCAGGCAACCGTCGGCCGGGTCGGCGGCGAGCAGACCGTCGGTTGTGACGTCGGTGACGGGTTCGGCACCGGCAGCGTCATCCACGAGATCGGCCATGCCGTCGGCTACTTCCACGAGCAGCAACGGCCCGACCGCGACCAGTTCATCCGGGTCAACACCGGCAACATCGAGGCGGGCAAGGAGCACAACTTCGACATCCGGATGGGCGGTGTCGTCCTCGGCCCGTACGACTTCGGATCGATCATGCACTACCCGGAGGACGCCTTCTCCGACGGTGGCGACACCATCGAGACACTCCACGGCGAGGACATCGGCCAGCGCGACGGCCTCAGCGAGTTCGACATCAAGGGCGTGTGCGTGCTCTACGACGCCCCACACCTGGTCGTGGCCTGGGAGGACGACCTCGACCGTCGCGACCATCGCGACGTGCAGTGGACCGGGCTCGCCCGCTGGGGCAAGCACTGCTGGGGACCTCTCCCGGTCGAGTCCGAGGGCGGCGGCCGGGCCCGGCCGAACGTCGCGCTCGACGCCGAGCGAGCAGCCTTCGTCGTGTACGACGAAGGGCCACAGACAGGCGGCAGCTCACACGTCGGGCTCCGCTGTCTCACCGTCAACGGCGCCGAACGGTTCCACGCGCTGACCGTGTCGTCGGGGCCGGGCAGGCACCAGGCTCCCGACGTGGCCGTTGCCCCTGTCGGCGACCTCGTCGTGGCGTGGCAGGTCGGCCTTCCCGGAGGCGGCGCGGAGGTACGGGCCCGCGGGTTCGACCGCGAGGGTCGCGACCGGTTTCCCGCCTTGATGGTCACGACGGGTACCGATGGTGGCGTTCCCGGTGTCCCGGCCGTCGGGATGAATCCCGGTGGAGGCTTCGTCGTGGTGTGGGGCGAGCTGCGGGACGAGAGCCTCTCGGTGCGCGGTCAGCTCTACGGCGCCGACGGCCAGAAGGTGTTCGAGCAGTTCGTCGTCGCCGAGGGCCTCGGCGACCAGGACGTGTTCCCGCGTGTCGCCGTGGCGAGCAACAGCAGCTTCGTCGTCACCTGGGAGCGGGGCACGGTGGACATCCGGGCCCGAGGTTACGGCGCCGATACCTCCGAACTGTTTCCGGAGATCGGTGTGAACGCCACGGCCGCCGGCACTCAGCTGATACCGGACGTCGCCGCGCATCCGACCGGTTCGTTCGTCGTGGTGTGGACAGACGACCGGAACGAGAACAACCTCGGCCAGATCCGCATGCGCGCCTTCGCCGCAGACGGCACGGAGGTCCAGCCGGAGGCAACCGCCAACCCGCGCGGCGGCGGCGACCAGTTCCGGCCGAGGGTGGCCGTGGACCGCACGGGCCGACGTTATGTCGTCTGGGAGGACGACGAGGACCGCAACGGCGTCTTCCAGATCCACGCGCAAGGCACCGATGCCGACGGTGCCAGCTTCCTCGATTCGTTCACGGTCAACGTCGCCTGGCGGGGACAGCAGCGTCGGCCGGCCGTGGCCACGCGCTGAACACCCGCTCGCACGCCGCTCGCCGGGTCAGTGGTGCACGCCCCCGGCCGCGAGATGGATGAACACCGACCGCACCTCGTCAGCGGTGGTCAAGGGCTCCACGGTGCCGTCGACCGGCTCGACGGCACCCTCGAGGACGTCGACCTCCGGCTCCGGTCCGAACGTGATGATGCTGAGCTGCACCGGGCGCTGCGGATCCAGAGCGTTGGCGAGCCCGGCGGCAAGCTGGCCGGCCGAGATCGAACCGGGGTCGTCCTCGTTGCTCCCGTCGGTGAAGATCACCACATGGTTGGGGGTTCCCTCGCGGTGGCCGTCACGGACCGCCACGTACGCCGCGAGGATGGTGTCGTACAGGCCCGTTCCGGTCTCGCTCACCGCCAGCCGGTCGAGGGCGCCGCCGAGCTGCTGCCGCTGCTCGGCAGTCAGCTGAGCCCGCGGCACCAGCGTCCGATAGTCGCGCGGCGGGTCGAGGAGCGAGCCGAACTCCCAGAGTGCGAGCTCGGAGTCGTCCGGGAGCAGCTGGACGAGCTCGCGGGTGCCGTCTCGGACGATGTCGATCAGCGGGGCGTCCGATCCGGGTGCCGGATTGGACATCGAGCCCGACACGTCGATGACCACGAGCAGGTCGGACCGGCGGTCCTCGGGATACCACGCGGCAAACACGTGGTCGGCGTTGTGCGCCCCCAGCACGTCGAACGGCGCAGCCGAGACCTCGGGGAGCCGGTCGGACGCACCAGCGGGTGGGCCTGCGTCCGGGCGCCGGAGTCCGGCCTCCACGAGTGCCTCGTCGGACTCCTCTCCGGTGAGAACGGACAGCACGCGTTCCAACGGCTCGGTCAGCGCAGGGTCCTCGACCGCTTCCGCCGTCGGAAGCCAGGTGTAGCGCAGCACGACGGAGTAGTCCGAGCCGGCGAGAATCGTGGAGTCGCGAACCGTGGCGGCGGCCGTGCCTCCGCCACCGGCGAGTAGGGGGATCAGCGCGTACTCGGCGACGAGGCCGACCTCGCCGTTCTCCTCCGGGATCGCATGGCTCGGCACCGTCCGCGTGGAGGGAAGAGCGGTCATGAGGGCCTCGGCAGAGGCGTCCATCCCTTCGTCGAGCCACACGGCCTCCGCGACGGCGCCCACCGCGACCAGGCCGTCGCCGGAGTCACCGGGTTCACGGACTGCCAACCGGACCCCGGAATCGTTCGTCACCAGATCGGCGAGGGCAAGCCAACCGCCCCCGGCCTGCTCGACTTGTTCCGCGGTCGAGTCGTCGGTGACCATGTAGATCGGACTGGTCGCGACGACCGTCCCCGATCCGCCGGCCGACTGGTCGGCGAGCGCCAGGGAGTCCGCGCCTCCGACCCACGACGTGTCGTCGGGGATCCACACGTCCGCTCCGAGCTCCGCGACCTGGGCGGCCGCCGTACGGCCGTCCGCCACCGTGACGTCGAGGCCCACGCAGTCCTCGTCGGAGTCGAGCAACGGCACCAGGTTGGTCAACACCGGCTCGAACGAGCTCGCGGTCACCACCTGCAGGGTGCGGGGACACGCCGGCGCGGTCTCCGACGCCCCAGTCGAGTCCCGATCGCCGCCACCGTCGCCGCCCAGGGTCAGCGCGATCGCGGCGGCCGCCGCGAGCGGGACGATGAGAAGTGCCGCGACCGCCGGAAGAGATCGGCGCTTGGGGGCGCGGTGTCGTGCCATGTGAGCCGTCCCCGCAGCCCGGCCGCGCACGGACAGCCTCGCGGCACCATGGAGCCGAGCTTTCCTGCTCGTCGGATCAGTGCGCGGGCAAGCATGTCACCGATTGGCACCGGCGTCACCGGGTCTGACCAAGTTGCGCCGGTGTGACTCAGCTGAGCGAGTCGTCGTCTGCGGCGGTCAGCGGGCCACCGGCGTCGCCGGTGTTGACGACACCCGCGGGCTCGATGAGAACGGCCCGGACCTCGCCCTCGGCGGCCGGGCAGTGCTCGACGCCGCGCGGCACGACGAACATCTCACCGGCGGAGAGGACGACATCACCGTCGCGGAGGCGGATGGTGAGCTCGCCCGCGAGGACGAGGAACAATTCGTCGGTGTCCTGGTGCGTGTGCCAGACGAACTCGCCCTGGATCCGGACGATCTTGATCTCGTAGTCGTTCAGACGCGCCACGACCTTGGGTGACCACCGCTCGGTGAACATGGAGAAGCGCTCGTCGAGGTTGATCCCACGGTGTGCCATGGGCTGGAGTATTCCACCGGTTCGCGCGTGGCCCGGCCGGTCCGCGGGTAGGCAGCGATCATGTTCGAGGGGTTCCGGCTCGATCGGATCACTGTGGGCGACGTGGTCCTGCGGGTCCGCCACGGCGGCACGGGCCCACCGGTCGTGCTCCTGCACGGGCATCCGCGTACCCACGCCACCTGGCACCGGGTCGCCCCGCTGTTGGCTGGACAGTTCACGATCGTCTGCCCCGATCTGCGCGGCTACGGCCAGTCCTCGACGCCGCCGACGACGGCCGACCACGCTCCGTACTCGAAGCGAGCGATGGCTGCCGACGTCGTCGCGCTGATGCGACTTCTCGACCATGACCGATTCGCTGTCGTGGGCCACGACCGCGGCACCTATGTGGCACAGCGCCTGGCGCTGGACCATCCCGGCGCCGTGACCCGTCTCGTCGTTCTCGACGGAGTGCCGATCGGAGCGGCGCTGGCACGTGCCGACGCACAGTTCGCGCAGCGGTGGTGGCACTGGTTCTTCCTCGGCCAGACCGCGAAGCCCGCCGAGAGGGTGATCAGTGTCGATCCCGATGCCTGGTACGGCGGATCTGCCGAGCAGATGGGAGCGGCGGCGTACGAGGATTACCGGCAGGCGATCCATGACCCGGACACGGTCCACGCCATGTGCGAGGACTACCGGGCCGGCCTGGGCGTCGACCGGGACGCCGATGACGCCGACCGCGACGCAGGACGCCGCATCGTAGTCCCGGTGCTGTTCGGGTACGCAGGGCGGGACGACCTGCACCTCCTCTACGACGACCCGGCCGGGGTCTGGCGCGAGTGGGCCACGAACGTGACGGAGATCAGTTTCGACTGCGGCCATCACATCGCCGAGGAGGCACCCGGTGAACTCGCAGCGGCAGTCGCGGACTTCCTGTCGCGATGAAGCGGCAGACTCGGTCAGATGGCAGGCAGGCGTAGTGCGGGCATCCTGCTGTTCCGCAGAGCAGGGAACGACGTAGAAGTTCTCCTCGGACACATGGGTGGGCCGTTCTGGGTCCGGCGCGACGCTGCCGCCTGGTCGATGCCCAAAGGGGAGTACGGGCCGGACGAGGAGCCCGCCTCTGCAGCCCGCCGGGAGTTCGAGGAGGAGCTCGGCCTGCCGGTGCCGTCCGGCGATCTCATCCCTCTCGGCGATATCCGTCAGTCCGGCGGCAAGGTCGTGACGGCGTGGGCCGTCGAAGGGGACCTCGATCCCGATCACACCGTGCCGGGGACGTTCACGATGGAGTGGCCGCCTGCGTCCGGCCAGTTCCAGGAGTTCCCCGAGGTGGACCGGGTCGCATGGCTTGGTCTCGAGCCGGCGCGGACGAGGATCGTGGTCGGGCAGCGGGCCTTCCTCGACCGGTTGGCTGAGCTGCTTGCCGAGACTTCGAACACGACTGAACGATGAGGACTCGTCCTCGACAAGGAGTGCCCATGCCCGTCCAGCTGAACCACACGATCGTGTCGGCGCACGACAAGCACGAGTCGGCGACATTCATGGCCGAGATCCTCGGCCTCGCCGAGCCCACTCCGTACGGACCGTTCCTGGTGGTACAGGTCGACAACGACGTGTCGCTCGACTTCGTCGATGCCCAGGGTCCGGTCCATCCGCAGCACTACGCGTTCCTGGCCGACGACGCGGAATGGGACCACATCTTCGATCGGATCCGCGAGCGCGGCCTGCCCTACTGGGCTGACCCTGGGCGGACCCGGCCGGGTGAGTTCAACACCAAGGACGGAGGACGAGGCGTGTACTGGGAGGACCCCAACGGCCACTTCCTCGAGATCATCACCCGGCCGTACGGCAGCGGAAGCTGATGCCAGGGGCGCCCGAGCGCCCATGGGGGTGAGTCCCTTTGCATTGCGC
>JBOGDU010000291.1:0-12169 GCA_050743145.1 Jiangellaceae bacterium
TGCGGTCGAGAGATTCCTCGCGCGCAGGGATAGCTCCCAGCCACGGAGGAGCCCTTCGATCTCACCAGTCATGCGGCAAAGTTACTTGGTTGGGCAGCGTTATGCCAAGTTCTCAGCTACCAACGAACCCGCCATTCTCCCTGGTCAGTGCGCCCGGAGGGAGTCGAACCCCCGACCAAGTGCTTAGAAGGCACCTGCTCTATCCGCTGAGCTACGGGCGCAGGGACTGGTCCATTGTTGCCGACGCCGTCGGATGCGACCCAGACGACACAGTCCCGCTCACGCAGGTCGGGCCAGGCCGTCGACCACTGTGGCGCCCGGCAAGTCGGCGAGCGCCGCGCCGGGGAGGGCGAGCTTGGACCGGCGTACGCCGCTGCCGACGATCGCGTACGGCAGCTCGGCCGCCGCCGCGTCGACCAGGATCGGCCACTCCGTGGGCAGGCCGAGGGGCGTGATGCCGCCGTACTCCATTCCGGTCGCCTCCACCGCCGCCTCCATCGACATGAACGAGGCTTTGCGGACGTCCAGGCGGCGCCGCACCACGCCGTTGACGTCCGCCCGCGTGGTGGCGAGCACCATGCAGGCCGCGACCCGTTCCTCGCCGCCGCGTCGCCCGGCGACCACGACGCAGTTGGCCGACACCTCCGGCGGCACGTCATAGGCGGCGCAGAACTGCGCGGTGTCGGCCAGCGTGGGTTCGATCTCGGCGACGTACACGTCGGGTACCGGACGTGCCGCAAGGGCAGCCGCCACCGGCTGCGCCACCAGGTCTAGCCGGTCGGTCGCCGGGACCATTACGAGCGTCCCGATCTTCGGTGCGTCCACGGCGTCCGACTTTAGACGAGGGAGCGTGGGGGAGGATTCACCTCGTGCGAGGGCTCATGGTCGCAGGCACGACCTCCGACGCGGGCAAGCCCGGCGACACGTGCGCGGTAGCGACGTGCCGCCGGACCCCTTGTCGGTCAGGACGAGCGATGGCGCGGACCGGTCACTCCTTGGTTCGCTCGCTCACGTAGATCTCCCCAGCGCGGCCGAAGTACAGGCGTTCACCATCCCAGGAAAGCGAGGGGCGTGTTTCGGGAGCCGCCGTATTGACAGCCGGCCCGAGATTGGCCGGGCTGGACCACGGGTCGCCTGCGCTGCCACGTGTCGCACCGTAGACATCGAAGGCTCCCGCGCCACCGGGCCGGGTGGAAGCGAAGACGATCTCGAGCCCGTCCTTGCTCACGTTGGGCATGACGTCGTCGGACGACGTGTTGAGCTCGGCCACCGGTGTTGGCGCCCCGAAGCTGCCGTCAGCAAGCTGCGCGCTCACATAGATGTCCTGGGTGTTGCTCCCGAGGGGACCGCCGCTGGAGAAGTACAACAAGGTGCCGACGTCGGTCTCTACCAAGGACGGCCCGAATTCTGTCCCACTACCGTTCGGGCCGTTGGGTGCGCACCCGAGATTCCGCGGCGCCGCCCAGTCACCGGTGGCCGGACTCCGGCGGGTGATGTAGATGTCACCCCCACCACACGCGGTGGTGCCATACGCGTCCACCCCGCCCCTGGCAGACACGAACAACAGATACTTGCCGTGCAATGGCGTCGGGCAGAAGTCCGCGGCGTCGCTGTTCACAGGCTCCGGCAACATGGTCGGGGTGCCGAAGTCGGCATCCTCACTGTCCCTGGTGGCTACCCAGATGTCGTTGGGGTCTCCGCGCCGCGTCGACGCAATATAGAGGCTGAGCCCGTCGGGGGACTCGATTGGGCAGCCATCGGCTGCAACGGGATCGTTGACATTGGGTACCTTCTCTGCTTGACCCCAATCGGTCAGTTGCTTGGCCTGTACGGCGGTGGTTGCAGTCGCCGCCGCGAACACAAGCAAGGTGCCAATGAGCAACCTGATGGCACGGCGTCTCATCTGAATCTCCCCTCTGTAGGGGCTACCCCCCTGGTGCGGAACGCGACGCGGTGTCGCGGTGGCCCCACCAGACCCGATGCCGGTTGCAGGACAGCGGCAAGCAGTTGCGGCCTGGTTGCAAGTAGCGCGATCCAACCTCCAACTCGGCTCGACCGGGCTACCGTTCGGCTATGCGCGTGGGGGTGCTGGGCTCCCTCGAGGTGACCAGCACGGACGGGTCGCTGCTACCCGTCCGGGGGGCGAAGGAACGGCTGCTTCTCGGCATACTCGCGGCCGAGGCGAGCCGTTCCGTCAGCGTGCGCCGGCTCGTCGACCTGTTGTGGGACGGCATACCTCCGTCGACGGCGGTGAAGACCCTGCAAAGCCACGTCGCCCGGCTCCGAACCGCCCTCGAGCCGGCACGGCCACGCGGCTCGTCGGGCCGGTACCTCGTCCGCCGCGGTCCTGGATATGCGCTGGCCGTGGAGCGCGACGAGGTCGATGCCGTTCAGTTCACCGACTTGGTAGCCCGCGGCCGAGCCCGGCTCGTCTCTGGTTCTCCCGCGGCGGCGCGGGACGAGATCGCGGCTGCGCTGGCCCTGTGGCGTGGCATGCCCTACGCAGACTGGCCGGAGGCGGGCTTCGCCGAAGCCGAACGCCGAAGGCTGGCCGAGGTCAGGGTGACCGCTGTGGAGGGCCGCCTGGACGCCGATCTCGCGCTCGGAAGGCATGCCGAGGTCATCCCCGAGCTGGAACGACTCGTCGTGGACGAGCCGCTGCACGAGGGCTGGTGGTCGCGGCTGATGCTGGCGCTCTACCGGGCCGGCCGGCAAGGCGACGCGCTGGCAGCGGCTCGCCGTGCACGCAGCGCATTGGCTGACGAGCTGGGCATTGATCCAGGGCCGGAGCTGGCCCGACTCGAGGCGTCGATCCTCGCTCAGGATCCCGGCCTCGTCAGGTTCCCTCCGACGCCGGCACCTCCCCAGCTGCGACCGCCACCTTCCATCATGTGTCCTTACAAGGGGCTTGCCGCATACCGACCGGAAGACGCCGCGCTCTTTCACGGCCGGTCGAAACTGATCCGCACACTGGTCGCCACGCTGGTCGACTCACAGCTCCTCGTGGTATCCGGCCCGAGCGGCGCGGGGAAGTCGTCCGTCGTCCTGGCCGGCCTGCTACCGGCGCTCGCGGCCGGCGCGCTTCCGGGCAGCGTCGGCTGGCGGCAGACGGTGATCGTCCCGGGAGCCAACCCGGTGGACGCCCTGGCCGCGCCGTTCGACCGTGAGGCGACCTCCCCCGCCGTTCTCGTGGTCGACCAGTCTGAAGAGCTGTGGACCGCAGGAGCGGTACCGGCCGAACGCCGCGCGTTCCTCGACACGATGCTGGGCTTGCTCGATGACGGAGAGCTGACGCGACTCGTCGTGGTTGTGCGCGGCGACCACATCGGAAGGCTGGCTGAGCACGGGACGTTCGCCGAGCGAGCCGCCCATGACGTCGTTCTCGTGCCACCACTGTCCGAGCTGGAGCTCCGAGAGGTCGTCAACGGCCCTGCCGAGACGGCGGGCCTCAGCGTGGAACCCGAGCTCGCGGACGCGATCGTCGGAGACGTCCTGGGCCAACCGGGCGCGCTCCCCATGCTCTCGACGGGACTCGTCGGGACGTGGGAGCGCCGGCGGAGAGACGTCCTCACCTTGGCCGGCTACCTGGAAGCCGGTGGTGTGGACGGCGCGCTCGCGCGCAGTGCGGAGGCCGCGTACGCATCCCTCGACACCGATGCGCGGCAGCGGGTTCAGCCGATGCTGGTGCGACTCGCCGGGGAGGGTGAGCCCGGAGTCCCGGTGCGCCGCCGCGTCAGTCGCGAAGAGCTTGGCCTCGATGGTCCCGACGGGGAGGCTCGCCGTCGGGCCGTCGATGCCTTCCTCACTCGACGGCTCCTCACCGCGGACGAGGACACCGTCGAGGTTGCCCACGAGGCGCTGTTCTCGGCCTGGCCGCGGCTGGCGGCGTGGCTGGCCGACGACGCTGCGGGCCGGGCGATCCGGGATCACCTCGTCCCGACCGCGCGTGAGTGGGACCAGCGTGGCCGCCCAGTCGAAGAGCTGTACCGCGGCTCTCGGCTCGCCACTGCACTGGACTGGCGAACCACGAGTGAGCCGGACTTGACCGGCGTGGAACAAGACTTCCTGGACGCCTCCGAGGCGCTCGCCGACGCCGAGTTACGCGCTGCGCGGGCCCGGGCCGCGCGTGAGGCCGCCGGACGGCGGCGGACTCGCTGGCTCGCCGCGGCGCTTGGCGTCGCGCTCGCCGGCTCGATCGCCGCCGGCGTCGTGGCCCTCCACCAACGGGCCGACGCCCAGCGAGAAGCCCAGGTCGCCGCAGCGCGTGAGCTGGCCGCCGCGGCGATTGCCAGCCTGGACGTCGACCCAGAGCTCAGCACGCTGCTTGCGTTGGAGGCCGTCGAGACGACCCGTGAGTCGGATGGAACCGTCCTACGCGAGGCCGAGGAGGCGCTGCACCGCACGGTGAGCAGTCTCCGTCTCGAGCTCACCGTCCCCCACGGTGGCGACGGCCTGGCCGTCAGCCCGGACGGGGCACGGTTCGCCACCGGCGGGCACGATGGCGAAATGAATGTGTGGGATGTGCGGAACGGGGCACAGTTGCTAGTCCTTCGCGGGCCTGCTGGCGCCCACGTGGCGTTCAGCCCGGACGGAAGAATCATCGCCTCGTCACATGGTGACGGCACCGTACGGCTGTGGGATGCCGACACCGGGGACGAGTTGCGGGTCCTCCGCGGCCACGTGGGTTTCGCGACGCATCCGGTCTTCAGTCCGGACGGCAGATGGCTGGCCGCCGGCGGGGAGGATGCGACCGTACGCATCTGGGACGTCGCTCAGGGCACCGAGGAAATGGCGTTGACCGGCCATGAGGGCGCTACGTACCGGGCCGCGTTCAGCCCCGACGGTGCTCGGCTGGCCACCGCCAGCGAAGACACCACTGCCAGGATCTGGGACCTTGCCACCGGCGAGACCCTCGTCACGCTGGAAGGCCACAGGTGGGGTGTGACCGCGGTGGACTTCAGCCCCGACGGCTTCCAGATCGCCACTGCCAGCATCGACGGGTCGGTCCGCATCTGGGACCCAGCGTCCGGAGCACATCTGCGGACCTTCGTGGCGCCCGTCGATCTTCATGCAGTCGCCTTCAGTCCGGACGGGACGCGCATCGCAAGCGCCGGTACCGACGCGATCGCGAGGATCTGGGACGCCGACACCGGCCGCGAGGTACTGACCCTGGCCGGCCACAGGGGCGCGGCGATGAACGTCGTTTACACCCCCGACGGGGATCATTTGCTGACTGTGGGGCTCGACGACACGGCACGACTGTGGGACGTCAGCGTCGGAGGGGGCAGGGACTGGCTCCGGGTACCTAGTGCCGAGCTCATCCTTGTCGGGGTGGCGTTCAGCCCGGACGGGGCGACGTTCGCCGCACCCGCCGAGCCGTCCGGGGTGACGATTTGGGACACGCACACGGGCGACGAGATCATCACGCTCACCGGCCCCGAGCCAAAGCTGACTACCGTTGCCTTCAGCCCCGACGGCCGGAGCATCGCGGCTGGATCCGATCTAACGCGAACGCCGCCGGTCTGGGATGCTGAGACCGGCGACCTGCTCTTCACGCTCGACGGGCACGCATCCGACGTTCGCGCCGTCACATACAGCCCGAACGGCTCCCGCCTCGCCACCGGCAGCTGGGACGGCACGGCGGGAGTATGGGACGCCGCCACGGGCGAACAGATCGGCGTACTCAGCAATGGCGAGGTGCCAGTCCTCACGACCGCGTTCAGTCCCGACGGGCGTTTCATCGTCACCGGGGACGTCGAAGGGAACGCGACCGTCTGGGATGCGGTTCGGTTGGAGAGAGTCCGTACGCTCAGCGGTCACACAGCTGCGGTCAACGGGGTCACCTTCGGTCCGGCCGGGTTGTTGCTCACGGCAAGCGACGACGGGACCGCCACCATCTGGGACTTCGACACCGGCGAGGTGCGTGTCACACTCCGGGGTCATACCGCTCGCGTCCACCAGGTCGCGGTCAGCCCCGACGGGACTCGGATCGCCACGAGCAGCGATGACGGCACGGTCAGGCTGTGGGATCCCGCAACCGGGGATGAGCAACTGGCGCTGTCAGGCCACAGCTACCTCGTGTACGGCGTCGACTTCAGCCCGGACGGCAGGCTGCTCGCCACGGCCAGCCCGGACGGCACCGCCGCCCTGCATCTGCTTCCCGTCGACGAACTCGTCGAGGTTGCCCGAGAGCGGGTGACCCGCGAGCTCACCGACGACGAGTGTCGCCAGTACCTGCACGTCGAGCGTTGCGCGTAGACGTCCCGCGCCCCTGTCACTCTGCACCGTTTCCATCGAGCCAGGAGACCTCGACCGGAACCGGGTTGAGAAGTGCCAGGTAGATCGGGCAGCGCTGCAGCCAGGCCTGCCGCAACGCCTCGACCTGCTCGGGCGAGTCGGGCGAGTCGACCGTGATCTCGACGGAAAGACCGGTCAGGCGTGGGTCTCCACCATCCATCCCGAGCAGACCGCGCAGATCCGACCGGCAACGCGCGGTGGCCGTCACACCTGCCAGGCGTACCCCGAGCTGCGGTGCGAGCGTGTCGTGGATGAACGCCACCGCGCACCCGGCCAACGCACCGAGCAGGTACAACGTCGGGCTGGGCGCCCCGTTGCCACCACCGACGACGGGTGGCAGGTCAACCTCCCAGGCGAAGGGCCCGCCGGTGAGCCGGCCCTGACCCCCGGCCAGCGTGGCCGTCACCGCAGGTGCTGTCTGCGCCGCCAACGGATTGGCCCGGAACCTCGCCATGCTGTCGTTGAGTTCGCCAAGGGTCATGGGCCACCTCCTCGGTTATCGCACGACGCACGTCGCGGTGTTGAGCAGGAAACCGCCTGCCGGTTGCGGTACGGCCGCACTCGGTTGCGGGCCGGTTGCGAGCAGGCGCCCCGACCGTCTAGTACGAGTAGGTCGAGATCAGGATGGCCCGGGCCAGGGTGTGGAATGCGAGGTTGAACGACACGACCGCCGGGCTGGCCTCGGGCGGCACGCCGAGCGAGTCGACGTCGACCGCGTGGACGACGAAGTAGTAGCGGTGGGGGACGTCGCCCTCCGGCGGCGCGGCACCGGAGTAGCCGGGAGCGCCGGTGTCGCTGCGCACCGAGAAGGCGGGCGATGGCAGCCCGGAGCCGTCGGCGGCACCCGCGCCATGCGGCAGTTCAGTGGTGCCCGCCGGGATGTCGACGACCACCCAGTGCCAGAAGCCGCTCGGTGTCGGTGCATCGGGGTCGAAGCAGGTGACCGCGTAACTGCGTGTACCCTCCGGAGCGCCCGACCAGCGCAGGTGCGGAGACTCGTTGCTACCACTCATGCCCCAGTCGTCGAAGACGTGGTCGTCACTCATCTTCTCGCCGGCAACGAGATCGTCGCTCTCGACGGTGAATGTGCCGACGGTGGGAAGGAGTTCGTACGGATCGGGTGCGGTGGGTCGTTCCAGCAACATGCATCCTCCTTGCCGCGCAGGGATGTGACCGACCGTATTACCCGATTGGTCACGAGCCCATACCCAATCCGACGTGTCGCTTGGCCGGGGACAGGAGGTACAGGCAGGATCATGGCCGTGACGATCACCGACGCGCCGGAGAGCGTTATCGATGCCCTCGGTGTGCTTCGCGAACGGGTCGGCGCGCTGAGCCTTCCGCTCGAGCTTCCCAGGGCACCCGAAGCCCGCCGGACCGGGCGCGAGGTCGTCGCCCAGCTCGACGACTACGTGCTCCCGCGACTGCGCGAGATCGACGCGCCGCTGCTGGCCGTGGTCGGCGGCTCGACCGGCGCCGGCAAGTCGACGCTGGTCAACGCCGTGGTGGGCCGGCCGGTCAGCGAGACCGGCGTGCTGCGACCGACGACCAGAGCGCCGCTCCTCGCCTACCATCCCGGCGACGCCGAATGGTTCATCGGCGACCGCATCCTCCCGGACCTTGCCCGGGTCACCGCCGGCGACCTCGCGGGGCCGGGGACCCTGCACCTGGTGGCCGACGAGGCCGTGCCGCAGGGGCTGGCACTGCTCGATGCCCCTGACATCGACTCCGTGGTCACCGAGAACAGGCAGCTCGCGGCCCAGTTGCTCGCCGCCGCCGACCTGTGGCTGTTCGTGACGACCGCCGCCCGCTATGCCGATGCCGTCCCGTGGGACCTGCTGCACGCCGCCGTCGACCGCAGCGCCGTCGTCGCCGTCGTCCTCGACCGCGTGCCGCCCGGAGCGGAGGACGAGGTGCGCCACCACCTGGCCTCGATGCTCGCTCAGCACGGCCTCGGTGCCGCGCCGCTGTTCGTCGTCGCAGAGACGAAGGTCGACGACGACGGCATGCTGCCTCCCGGTCACGTGGCGCCGGTCTCGGTGTGGCTCCAGGAGCTCGCGTCGGACGCGACGGCACGCGCCGACGTCGTACGGCGCACGCTCGACGGTGCCGTCTCCGGGATCGTGCGCCGATCCCCGCCGCTGGCCGAGGCCGCCGACGAGCAGTACAGAGCTGCGAAGCGACTACGGGCGGCGGCCGCCCTGCCCTACGTCGAGGCGGTCGACGCGATCGACCGGGCATCGCGTGACGGCAGCCTCCTGCGCGGCGAGGTCCTCGCCCGCTGGCAGGACTTCGTCGGTACCGGTGAGTTCTTCCGCTCGCTGGAGGCCAAGGTCGGTCGCGTGCGCGATCGGATCACGGCGTTCGTCCGCGGTCGGCCTCAACCGGCCGCGCAGGTGGAGGAGGCGATCGAGCACGGTCTGCAGGCACTGGTGGTCGACGAGGCCGACCGGGCGGCCGAGTCCGCCGACGCCGCCTGGCGGACCGACCCGGCCGGCCTGGGTCTGCTCGGATCCGACGATCTGTCACGGAGCAGTCCCGGTCTCGTCCCGACCGCGGCCGAGCAGGTGCGTGCCTGGCAGGGCGCGGTTCTCGACCTGGTGCGTACCGAGGGCCAGGACAAGCGCTACACCGCGCGAGTGCTGTCCTTCGGGCTCAACGGGCTCGCGATCGCGCTCATGATCGTCGTATTCGCCTCGACGGCCGGACTGACCGGCGCGGAGATCGGCATTGCCGGGGGCACGGCAGTCGTCGGCCAGAAACTGCTCGAGGCGATCTTCGGCGACCAGGCCATCCGGCGCCTCGCCGACGCCGCCAGGGCCGACCTGCGACGACGGACGGAGTCACTGATGGCGGCCGAACGGGCCCGGTTCACCGACCGTCTCGACGCCCTCACGATCGACCCGCGGTCCGGCCAGGCGGTGCGTGAGGCACTCGTCTGGGTCGGGCAGACCCGCGAACGGGAGGCGGCCGAATGAAGTTCGTCCGACGGACCGCACGTTCCGGGCTCCCCGAGCGGCTCGACGCGCTGGCCGCGGCCGTCGAGGACGGTGCGGGACGGGTGCCGCCCGAGCTGCTCGACGCTGCCCGTGAGGTGGTCGACCGGGCCGGCCAGCGTCGCCGGCTCTCGGTCGACCACACCGTTGTCGCCCTCGCCGGCTCCACCGGAGGTGGCAAGTCCACTCTGTTCAACGCGGTGGCCGGTATCGAATTGGCCCGGGTCGGCCTGCGCCGTCCGACGACGGGCGAGCCGCTGGCGTGTGTCTGGGGAACGCAGGGGGTCACACCACTGCTCGAGTGGCTCGGGATCCCCTTGCGCCACCGGGTACCGAAGGAGAGCGTCCTCGACTCCGGCGCGGGCGACGCGCTCGACGGCCTCGTCCTGCTCGATCTGCCCGACCACGACTCCACCGAGGTGTCGCACCGGGCGCAGGTCGACCGCCTGGTCGAGATGGTCGACCTGTTCGTTTGGGTGCTCGACCCCCAGAAGTACGCCGACGCCGTCGTCCACGAGCGCTACCTGCGGCCGCTGGCCGGCCACGCGGCCGTCACCGTGATCGTTCTCAACCAGGTCGACCTGCTCTCGCCGACCGACGCGGAAGAGTGCGTCCGCGATCTCCAGCGCCTGATGGCCGACGACGGCCTGCCCAAGGTCCCCGTCATCCCGCTGTCGGCCAAGACCGGTGTCGGCATGTCCACGTTCATCTCGGTGCTGCGGGAGGCCGTCGCCAGGCGCCGCGCCTCCGACGATCGGGTGGCAGCCGACGTCCGCCGCGTGGCGGCGCAGCTGCTGACAGCGATCGGTGACGGCGAGCCCGCCGGGATCGGCGACGACGACCGGCGTCGCCTCGTCGACGCCCTCGCCGCAGCCGCCGGTGTCGACGTGGTGGCCGACGCCGTGGGTCGTTCGTACCGGCGGCGGGCGCTGGCCGTCACCGGATGGCCGGTGACGCGATGGCTGGCGAAGCTGCGCCCCGATCCGCTGCGGCGGCTCCGCCTCGATCGGCAGGGCGTGGACCCCCACCTGGTTCGCACGTCGCTTCCGGCAGCGACACCGGTCCAGCGCGCGCGGTCCGACTCGGCGATCCGGCGGCTGGGCGATGCCGCGGCCAGCGGGGTCGGCGGGCCCTGGACGGCGACGATCCGCTCCGCCGCCAAAACCGCGGCCGCCCGCCTTCCCGATGCCCTCGACCAGGCCGTCGCGGCCACCGACCTGCACGTCGACCGCCGGCCACGGTGGTGGTCGGTCGCCGCGGCCGTGCAGTGGGTGGCGGTCGTGGCCGCCGCCGTCGGAGGGTTGTGGTTGCTGGCGTTGGCCGTCGTCGGCTATCTCCGTCTACCGGAGATCCCGACCCCGGAGTTGGGATCGGTTCCGGTGCCGACGCTGCTGTTCCTCGGCGGGATCCTGCTCGGTGTGGGCCTTGCGATCGCCTGCGTGTTCGCCGCGCGGGTCGGAGGCCGTCGGCAGGCGACGGACGTACGCCAGCGGCTGCGTGCGGCCGTCGGCCAGGCCGCCGAGGAAGTAGTCGTGAAGCCGGTCACTGCGGAGACCGACCGGTACCGCTCGTTCCGCCAGGCGGTGCTCGTCGCGTCCGGCTGAGGTCTGTCCACAAGCCCGCGCCTGCGTCCACCGCTGTCCACAGCCGACCTCGTCGCCGTGGCAGTGCGAATGCGCGGAGCGGGACGCTCGTGCCGTCCACCACCGCCCTGGAGTGCGCAGGAGGCACCCGATGAGCGACGCGTTCATCACCTTGATCGGCAACATCGCCAGCGAGGTCCGCAGCATCAACACCGACCGCGGGACCGCGATCACCAGCTTCCGCTTCGCCCAGACGCCGCGACGCATCGACCGCCAGACCGGTCGATGGGGCGACGGCCCGACGTCGTTCTTCGGCGTCACCTGCTGGCGCAGCCTGGCCGAGCACGTCGCGGCGTCCCTGCACAAGGGCGATCCGGTCGTCCTCTTCGGCCGCCTGCGCATCCGCGACTGGAAGAACCCCGACGGCCGCAACGGCCGCGACGCCGAGATCGACGCGATCTCGATCGGGCACGATCTCGCGAGAGGCACCTCCGCGTTCACGCGCGTCACCCGCGATCGGTCCGACCTGGTCGACGAGAGCGAGGTGGCTGCCGGCATGCGCATGGATCTGCTCGTCGAGGAGCAGGCCGAGGCCGCGGGCGAGACCGCCACGGCGGAGGCCGACCCGGTCTTCTCCTCAGCAGGGAACGAGCGCGAGCGAGCCGCCTAGGAGTGCCTGGCAGGCCAGGTCGACGCAGCAGCACGTAGGCTTGACGGCGCTATGGCGGAGTTCATCTTCTCGATGCGCAAGGTGCGCAAAGCGCACGGCGACAAGGTCATCCTCGACGACGTCACCCTTCACTTCCTTCCCGGCGCGAAGATCGGCGTCGTGGGCCCCAACGGCGCCGGCAAGTCCACCGTGCTGCGGATCATGGCCGGGCTGGACCACCCGTCCAACGGCGATGCGCTTCTCAGTCCCGGCTACACGGTCGGCATCCTCGAGCAGGAGCCCCAGCTCAACGAGGACAAGAACGTGCTCGGCAACGTCGAGGAGGGCGTGGCCGAGACCAAGGCGATGCTCGAGCGCTTCAACGAGATCGCGGAGAAGATGGCGGTCGAGTACTCCGACGAGCTCCTCGAACAGATGGGCCGCCTGCAGGAGCAGCTCGATCACCGCAACGCATGGGACCTCGACTCCCAGCTCGAGCAGGCGATGGACGCGCTGCGGTGCCCACCGGCCGACGCCGATGTCACCGTGCTCTCCGGTGGGGAACGGCGCCGGGTGGCGCTGTGCCGGCTGCTGCTCCAGCAGCCAGACCTGTTGCTGCTCGACGAGCCGACCAACCACCTCGA
>JBOGDU010000292.1:0-19551 GCA_050743145.1 Jiangellaceae bacterium
CCGCCATACCGTATCGAGGGTGCGCCACCCCCACCGGAGAACTACATCGCAACCCTCCAGCTCTTCGTCGACGCGGACGAGCGGCCCGGTCTGATCGAGTTCTTCCATACCAAGGTCGTCGGCCTACCAATCGAGATGCTCGAGTCCATGAAGGGCACGCCGATGTGGGACTCGTTGCTGGGCATGGCGCCGACGCTGGTCTACGACGGACTTGCCCTCGGTGGCGACGACCACTCGCTGCCAGTTTCGATGCTCAGCCGTCTCAAGGTGCCGGTGCTGGCCGTGGCGAGCACCGGGACGCAGCCGGACTGGCTGGCCGCGGCCGGCGGCGAGCTGGCGGATGCGGTGCCGGATGGTCGGTTCCTGAGGCTCCCGGGCGGCTTTCACGAAGTGCCGGCGCCGACGCTCGTGCCGGCGCTGGCGAACTTCTACCAGGGTGAGGAGTGAGTGCTGCCGACACGATCCGCCAGGCGCTCGCCGGTGGGTACGTCGACGAGCTGATCGTGACGATCGCACCGGTGGTGCTCGGTGGCGGCAAGCGGCTGTTCGAGGGCATCAACCAGAGCATCGACCTCGAACAGGCGCAGGCACGTCAGTCGCACTGGGCGACGCACCTGCGCTACCGGGTGACGAAGTGACGGCTCTTCCGTCCGGCCTGGCGGCTCCGGTCCAGGCGTGCGCGATGTCTTCACGGCCACCGTCGACTGTCAGCGGCTGGCGTTCGAGGCCATGACGCGAAGACGCAGCCCGTCACGGTGTACGTCACCGGCACGTAAGACCATCGAAAGGGTCTGGTAAGCCCAGAACGGGGACTCGGGGATTGACTGGAGCGTCGGCGCAGCAGCGCCTCCGACCCTCGAAGGAGGAATCATGTCTGGCGCACCAGCAGCAGCACTACCCAGGCTGGGTGCAACTCGAA
Organism: Jiangellaceae bacterium; assembly: GCA_050743145.1. Lineage (GTDB taxonomy): Bacteria > Actinomycetota > Actinomycetes > Jiangellales > Jiangellaceae > DASRTE01. The sequence continues at coordinate 920 of JBOGDU010000292.1, forward strand.
GAGTCGCCGCCACGGTGGCCGTTCTCGCGGCTGCCTTCGGTCTGATTGCGGTAGCACCGGCCTCAGCCGGTGTGACCGGACCGGCGTTCTACGTCGATGGAGTGCTTTTCCGGACGGTGAACACGCCAACCGACCTGTCCGGGACGGGCGCGCCGGCCCATGCGTGGGACACCATCTATGAATTCGGTGGGGTGCAGGTCAACGTGGCGACCGCCGCGCCCGGCGACCGGGACTACAACGGCGGACGGTGGCAGGTGCATGCGCTGTCCTTCCCGTCCGGGTATGAAGCCGCATTGACCACGGGCGACCTCGACGGTGACGGAGTGCTCGATTCGGCGGCCGAGGTCGACGCGGCCCTCGCTGCCGGGACAGCTCTTGACATCGGCGTGGTGAAACAGTTCGTCTGCCCGGTGATTCGCGAGCCTGGCGGCCGCTGATCGAAGGAGACCAGGGCTCACACCGCCGCCGGTGCCGCGGTCGACTCGCGCACCTGGAGGGTCACCGGCAGCAGCACCGAGCGCGGATGCCGATTCGGGTCCCGCAGCGTGTCGAGCAGCATCCACGCGGCCTCGGCGCCGACCTCGGCGTGTGGGATCCGGACGGTCGTCAGCGCTGGGCGCACCTTGTCGACGAAGGGGATGTCGTTGAAGCCCACGATACTGAGGTCGGCCGGGCAGGTCAGGCCCCGTTCATCCAGCACGTCGTAACAGCCGAGCGCCAGCAGATCGTTGCCCGCGAGGACGGCGGTGAAGTCGGTGCCCGAGTCGATCAACTTCCGCAGCGCACGCGCACCTTCCGCCTCGGTCCAGTAGTCGCAGATGGCGACCAGCGCGTCGTCGTCGTCCAACCCGCTGTCACGCAGGGTTTCGCGGTATGTGCGGTGGCGCACCAGGCCGGTTGAGGTGTCCTGCGGCCCGGCGATGTGCGCAATGCGCCGGTGTCCGAGGTCGACCAGGTGCTCGACGGCCATGGTCGTGCCCGAGGCGTCGTCCGGCGTGACGGAGGGGACAACGCCGGACGCGAGGCGCCGGTTGATCAGCACGATCCGTTCGCCGTCGGCGTGCAGCTGCTCGAGCAGCTCGTGCTGGAGTCGGGCCGTCGCGACGATCAGCCCTTCGACCTGCCGCAACCGCAGCGAGTCGATCTGCGAACGCTCGCGTTCCGGGTCGTTGTCGGTGTTGACGATCCAGGCGCTGTAGCCCGCCGGGCCGAGCACGTCCTCGATGCCGCGCACGATCGGCGGGAACAGGGGGTTGGTGAGGTCGGGGATGACCAGTCCCACGGTCGCGGACCGGGCGGTCTTGAGGCTGCGGGCGATGGGGTTGGGGCGGTAGCCCAGCGACTCCGCGACCCTGATCACGCGGCTGGCCGTCTCCTCGTTGACCATGCGGCGGGTCTGCGGGTTGAGCGCCCGGGACGCCGTCGCCGGGTGCACGCCGGCTCGCTGGGCGACGTCGCGGAGCGTCGGTGGCCGCACGGCGGTGAGCCTAGTGGTCCCAACACGTGGCAGCCCTGTCATCCCTCGCCCGCTCGCAGCAGGCCAGTGGGGAAGGAATGCAGAGACCGCGCCCCCTCGGCAGTGATCTCGAACAGCTCTCCCGTCTGCACGCCGGCGCGCAGATCCGTCGTGCACACGTTGGGCTGCACCACGACCGTCATCCCTTCCATCAACGGAGCCGTGTGTCGATCCGTGGGAGCGCCCCGGTGATTCAGCACCGGTGGCAGATAGCCGCCGCCGAGCCCGTGGACCAGGTCGTCGACGGTGGTGAAGCCCGCGTCGAGGACCACGTCGGCGGCCGCAAGAAGGTCGACGGGCAGGGTGCCCGGCCGAAGCAGCCGGACGATCGCGGCCAGTGCGGCATCGGCGACGTCGTGCAGCTCGCGGTACAAGGGCGTCGGCTCGGCGTCCACCGTGACGGTTCGCAGCACCTGGCCGGGATAGTCGGGCCCCCAGGACGTACTGAGCTCGAAGACCACCACGGAGCCGGACTCCAGCCGGCGGTCGGTCGGCCATTGCCCCGGCGCGCACCGATCCGGCTCGGTCATCGACGTGGCTGCGACGTAGTGGATGTGGTTGGTGCCGCCGGTCCCTGCGTACGCACCCTCGACCGCGGCCACGAGGTCCAACTCCGTCGTACCCGGTACCGCGGCGGCGACCAGTGCGGCGGCCGAGGCGTCGGTCAGTGCAGCGGCGTGCCTCAGCCAAGCCATCTCTTCGTCGCTCTTGAGCATTCGCATGCCGAGGTACTCACCATCGAGCTCGACCACCCTTGCGCGTGCCTCGAGAGCGGTGCGCACCGGGTGTGGGAGGGGGCCGACCAGGCCGACCCGGCGGACGGGCCCTCCACGGTCCACGGCCGCGAGCAGGCTGTCGGCGGTCCGATCCCCGACGTCCGTGACGTCGCAGTCGTGCGCCAGCCGGGCGGCGTTGGGGACGTGGTTGGCAAACCCGACCAGGAGGGTCGGTGCCCGGCTCTCGCGCAGTACGACGACCGCCTCGCGCGTCACCGGCCAGCGGGTGAGCCAGGGCACCGCGCTGCCGAAGCGGTTGGCACCGTAGACGACGACGGCGTCGAGGTCGTGCCGGTCGGCGGCATCCTGAATCAGCCGGCGGCGGCGGACCACCTCGGCATCGGACACGTCGGGCGGTGGTTTCGCTGTGGGCCGGCGGCGAGCTTCCGCTGACTTTGACACGGCTGCATGATTGCCCGACGATGCACTCGATTGCAACGCCTCACGCACCTTCTCTCCGACGGGTGAGCATGCATGGACGACCGGGTGGCCGCGGCGATCTCGCACTGGGGACCGCGTTTCACCACGAACGGGGTGGCCGTCGCCGATTTCGAGCGACTGACGAACTCGATCGAACGCTGGGAGGACTGGTGTGCGGCGTGGTCCGCGGCCGGCGCCGAGCATGAGCATCTCGGCCGTGTGGCGCTGACCGACCACCGGACCCGGTCGGCCGGCGAGCACCTTGCGCAGGCCGCCGTCTACTACCACTTCGCGAAGTTCCTCTTCGTCGACGACTTTGAGCAGATGCGTGCCGCGCATCAATCCGCCGTGCGATGCCTCGACGACGCGCTCCCGCTCCTGCAACCGCCGGGCCGGCGCGTAGAGATCCCGTTCGAAGGCGCCCGGCTGATAGGCGTCCTGCGGACGCCGCCCGGCGTCGGCCCCTGGCCTACCGTCGTGATGATCCCGGGGCTGGACTCCGCCAAGGAGGAGTTCCGCTCGACCGAGACCCTGTTCCTGGACCGCGGCGTGGCGACGTTCAGTGTCGACGGACCGGGCCAGGGCGAGGCGGAGTACGACCTGCCGATCCAGGGTGACTGGTCGGAGCCCGGGTATGCGGTGCTCGACGCCCTGGCCGCGCGGCGCGAGGTCGACCCCGGTCGCATCGGGGTGTGGGGGGTCAGCCTCGGCGGGTACTACGCGCCCCGAATGGCGGCTGCGGTCGGCGAGCGGGTGAGAGCCTGCGTTGCCCTGGCCGGGCCGTACAACTTCGCCGACTGCTGGGACCAGCTTCCCGAGCTGACCCGTGCGGCCTTCCGGGTGCGATCGCGAGCGGCCACGGACGACCAAGCGCGGCGCAACGCCGCGACCCTCGACCTGGCCGGACACGCAGCGGAGATCGTCGCTCCGCTTCTGGTCGTCGCCGGAGGAAAAGACCGGCTGATCCCGTGGCAGCACGCGGCCCGGCTCGCCGAGGAGGCGCCCCACGCCACGCTGCTGATGCTCCCCGACGGCAATCACGGCTGCATGAATGTCGCCGCGCACCACCGTCCCTATACCGCCGACTGGGTCGCCGCGCGCCTCGCCGGCTGAAACCCTGCTTGACAGCCAGGTGATCCGTTGAGCTAGCCTATCGCAATCGTTTGCACCAGGTTGGAGCCCAATGATCGACGACAGCACAGCGATCGGCCGGGTCGGCTGGATCGGCACCGGCAGGATGGGTGCGGCCATGGCCGGCCGGCTCGCCACGGCCGGGGTGGACCTGAGCGTGTGGAACCGCACCCGGTCCAAGGCCGAGCCGCTCACGGAGACCGGCGCCACCATGGTCGACTCCATCGCCGACCTGGTCGACCGGGACGTCGTCTTCACGATGGTCTCCTCGGACAAGGACCTCGAGGAGGTTCTCGTCGGCGACGGCGGCTTGCTTCGGCAGGGCGGCCCGGTACCGGGTGTCGTCGTCGACGGCTCCACGGTGTCGGCCGCAACGTCCGGGGCGATGCGCGAGGCCTGCGCCGCGGTCGGAGCGGAGTTCCTCGCGGCGCCGGTGAGCGGCAACGCCAAGGTCGTGGCAGCGGGCAAGCTGAGTATGGTCGTGTCGGGTTCAGAGGGCGTCTACAAGCGCGTGCTGCCCCTGCTCGAGTATCTCGGACAGCACGTGACCTACGTCGGCGAAGGCGACACGGCCCGGCTGGTGAAGATCTGCCACAACCTCTTCCTCGGCGTGGTCACGCAGTCGATGGCGGAGATCACCGTGCTCGCGGAGCGGGGTGGCGTCTCGAGGGCGGCATTCCTCGAGTTTCTCAACCACAGCGTGATGGGCTCCATCTTCACGCGGTACAAGACGCCGGCGTTCGTGCACCTCGACTACACACCGACGTTCACCCCCGTACTGCTGCGGAAGGACTTTGACCTCGGCCTCGCGGCAGCGCGCGAACTGGACGTGCCGATGCCGCTAGCGGCCGCTACTGCCCAGCTGGTACAGGCGATGGTCAGCGGCGGGCGTACGTCGGAGGACTTCGCACTGCTGCTCGAGCAGCAGGCTGCGCTGTCCGGCATCGTGCTCGAGTCGGAGGACACCCCGGTCGACGACGGTCTGACGCGGCGGTCATGAGGGCGCCACTGGAGTTGGGACCGGAGGAACCGGAGTCTCCTCCAGCACACTCAGGACGGCCTCGCGCATCGCCGGGGCCCAGCCGACAGCCGCAGTCGGCGGTGGCTCTACCTCCGGTACCGGCTCGGCCGGCGTGGTCGCCTCTGGCGGCGCTGTCTCGGCGGGTGTGGTTTCGTCCGGCAGCGCTGGCTCGGCCGGTGTCGTCGCCTCCGGCCGCGGGGTCGCCGGCGGCGCTGGAGCGGCAACCTCCGGTGCAGGCAGTGCCGGTTCCGTGCCCACCGGTGCCGGTGGTACCGCGGGAGCCGGGGGGGTCGGAGGCCTCGGAGCGACGGAGGGTGCCGTGGTATTCGCCGGCGTCGACCGGTTTGCTGGCGGAGGCAGGGGCGAGGACGGCACCACGTCCACGACACCGGTCTCGTACAGCTCGGCCAGGCTGAGCACCACCCGCACGTACTCGTCGGCGTTGTTGTAGCGCCGGACGGCCCGAGCTGCCCCGTTGGGATCCCGCAGGTCCGTGTCGCCGGTACACAGGTAGACGGCCGCCCCCAGCGCGGCGTCGTAGATGTTGTTCGGGTCGCGGCGCCCGTCTGCGTTGGCGTCGGCGCCCACCGACCGCCAGGTCGACGGGATGAACTGCATGGGGCCGACGGCTCGGTCATAGGTCGTGTCGCCGTCGAGCGCGCCGCCGTCGGTGTCGCGGATCAGTGCGACGTTCGGTCGCCCGTCCAGCGGGATTCCCCGAATGAGCTTGGTCCCCGAGCCGTCCTCGCGTAGCTGGGCGCCTCCGAACCGGCCGTGGTTCGACTCGACCCGACCGATGGCAGCCAGCAGCGTCCACTGCAGCCCGCAGGACTCGTCGTCGGTCGCCAGAGCCGATGCCGCGTTCTGATACGCCCGCTGCGCAACGAGGGGGATGCCGCTCTCGCCGAGCGCATCGATCACGCGGGCTCCCGACAAGACCGCCTGGACCGGTTCGGCTACGTCACCGGGACCGACGGGTACCGCTGACAGATGCTCCGGGTCGAGGAAGCGCTCGAGGTTCACGTCCTCCGAAACGCGCCCGGAGATGTCGGCCGGTTCGACGTCGGCTTTGCCGAGCAACGTATCGGTCGTCGGGCCGGACGAGACGCCGGCGAACAATCCCACCGCAACCACGGCGGCGATGGCGGACGCAGACGATGGTCGGCCAGACCTCCTCTGCCGTAGGCGGCGATGCCGTCCCTCGGCGCGCTTGACGGGTATGTCCACCTTGAAGATGCGCATGTCGTCGATCCCCCGCCGGTAGGACGATCCGGTCACGGCCGTTCGACCGGTGTTCGGCGCAGACCGCGTCCCGGATGGGCGCAGGTACCCAACGCTCGCGCAGGTCACGTCGGCGTGCGCCGGGGATCCGTCAGATGTGGAGCGCCTCGATGACCCGCTCCGCGGTGATCGGCAGATCGCGCACTCGCACGCCGAGCACCGCGGCGACGGCGTTCCCGATGGCCGCCGCCGTGGGGCCCTGCGCAGCCTCCCCGGAACCGACCGACGGCAGTTCGGTCCGGTCCAGCAGTACGACGTCGACGGTGGGCGTCTCGCTGAAGCGCAGGATCGGATAGGTCTCCCAGTCGATGCTGGTCACCCGGGTGCGGTCGAAGCGCACCCGCTCCTTGAGAGTCCAGCTGGTCGACTGCACGGCGCCGCCCTCGATCTGGTTGCGCACCCCATCGGGGTTCACGACCCGGCCGACGTCGACGGCGAGAGTGAGTCGCCGGACCCGCACGTCGTGCACCGCCTCCACCTCGGCCACGGCGGCGCAGTACGCGCCGGTCGCCTTGTACCTCGCGTAGCCGAGGCCGTAGCCGACGTCATCGCCACGCGGGCGCTCCGCCCACCCCGCGCGGTCGGCCGCGGTCTGCAGCACCGCGCGAGCACGCTCGTCGTCCAGATGCGCCAAGCGGAAGTCGAGGGGATCCCGGCCGACGGCGACCGCGACCTCGTCCACGAGCGACTCGATGGCGAAGACGTTCATGAACGCCCCGAGCGAACGCAGCGACGACGACCGCAGGGCGACCTCCTGCAACCGGTGCCCGCGGATGCGACGGACCGGCACGACGTAACCCGGCACCGCGTTGCGGGTACTGCCGCCGCCGCGCTCGGGTGGCGGGTCCACCGGCGCTGGGAGCGAGTGCCGCCGCTCCCGGTGTGCGGCGGCCAGCAGGCCGGGGGAGCCGGCGTAGCCCGGCCGCGACGTGTGGCCCTGACTCCAGACATCGGCCTGCCAGGAGACGAGGCGCCCCCGCGCGTCTACGCCGACGCTGAGCTCGATGCTCATCGGTGAGCCGAAGGGTGACCAGGACAACTCGTCCGCACGACTCCACCGCACGTGAACCGGTCTCCCGGGTACCGCCCGGGCCAACATCACCGCGTCGAAGGCCGCGTCGTCCGCGCCGTTGGGGCCGTACGCACCGGCGCCCTGGACGTGCTCCACGCTCACGCGGGTTGTGTCCATGCCGAGCGCCAGCGCGACGGCACCGCGCAGGCCGAAGATGCTCTGGCTGTGGCTCCATACGTGCACGGAGTCGCCGTCCCAGCGGGCGACCCCACAACTCGGCGACATCGATGCGTGGGCGAGGAACGGGCGGTTGTAGGTAGCGGCGAAACGGCGCACGACCGGCGCGGCCCCTTCCAGGTCGCCGGTCTCGTCGACGGCGAACGTGGTCACCGCGCCGCCGCGCAGGTAGGACGCCAGGTCGTGCTCGTCGGGCAGGGTCGGCTCCTCGTGCCACGTCGCTGCCGCGCGCAGGATCTCTGCCGCGCGCTCGGCCGCGAGCTCGTCGTCAGCGACGATCCCCAGGAATGACCCTTCGTGCACCAACGCGATTACGCCGGGCAGTTCGCGTGCCGCGTCCAAGTCCACGTCGGCGAGCACGGCGGCGGGTGACGGGGGCCGCACGACCCGGCCCCACAGCTGGTCCGGCAGCACGAGGTCCTGGATGAACCGCGGCCCGCCGACGACCTTGTCGGGCAGGTCGATCCGGGGCATCGAGGTGCCGGTGAGCCGGAGCTCGTCGGTGGTCTTTCTGCGGATCGCGACGTCGACGTCTCGGTCGAGGTCGATGACGTGCGCCAGTTCGGCGTACGACGTGGCGCGGGTGCCGTCGCCGCTTCGGATGCACCCCTCCTGGATGTCCAGGTCGTCCGTGTCGACGCCCAGGCGGTCCGCGGCGGCGACGAGGAACAGTGACTGGACGTGTGCGCACACGACACGTACCGCGGTGCCCGAATCGGCGACGGACATGCTGCCGGCCGTGGGTCCCTCGTCGGGACCTCCGGCCGTCGTGGCCGCCAGCACCCGGACCTGCGCAGGCGCGCCGTCGAGCTCGTCGGCGGCCAGCTGCGTCAGCGCGGTGAGGATGCCCTGGCCGAGCTCAACCTTGCCGACCGTCAGGTGGACGACGCCCTCGGAGTCGACGGCGACCCAGGTCGACAGCCGCGGGTTGGCGACCAGGCCCTTGGGTGCCCCGGTCATGCCGGCTCCCCGGACGACTGCCCGGCCCGCACGACGGCCGCCACCATGCGCCCCTGCACGCCGCAGCGGCACAGGTTCCGGTCGAGCGCGGCGACGACCTGGGCCTCGTCGGGCCGTGGGTAGTCGGCCAGCAATGCCGCCGCGCTGACCAGGACACCGGACACGCAGAACGCGCATTGAGCAGCCTGCTCGTCGAGGAACGCCTGCTGCACGGGGTGCAGCCCGGCATCCGTCGCCAGACCCTCCACCGTGACCACCGTCTTGCCATGGACGGCCCACATCGGGGTGTCGCACGATGGCACCGGGCGGCTGTCGAGCATCACGAAGCAGGCGCCGCAGAGACCTATGCCGCAGCCGAAGCGCGATCCCTTCAGCCCCAGGTCCTGCCGGAGGGTGTGCAGCAGTGGCGTGTCCGGGGCGCAGCGCACCTGGGTGACCGAGCCGTTGAGCGTCAGCTTGTACGTCTGCGCGTCGACGCCCTCTGTCATGGCGCCCTCACCGGCGTACCTCGCCGAGGAGTGCGCCGAGGTTGCCACTGAGCACCAGGGCGCGTTCGACGGGGCCGAGCCCCGCGACCGCCTCGACGGTGGCGACCGGTTCGGCGTCGCCCATCCGGAACGGGTAGTCGCTGCCGAGTACGACATGATCGGCGCCTACCACGTCCAGCAGGAACCGTAACGAGGCGGGTGAGTGCAGCACCGTGTCGAAGTAGAGGCCGCGTAGCCACTCGCTCGGCGGACGGGCGAGGTTGGCGGCCGCCCCGCCCGCATCGTGACGGGCGGCATGGTCCCAGCGGCCGATCTGGTACGGCGCGAACCCGCCCCCGTGCACGAGGCAGAGGCGCAGCCCCGGGTGACGTTCGAGGACGCCACCGAAGACGAGGTGCCCGAGGGCGATGGTGGTCTCGGCGGGATTCCCCACCAGGTTGGCCAGGTTGTAACGCGTCACCCGGCGCCCGGCGAGGGAGGCATACGGGTGGACCAGGACCAGGCAGCGCAGCTCTTCGGCCGCTCGCCAGAACGGCTCGAGCCCCGGGTCGTCCAGCTCGCGACCGTCGACCGTCGTGGCGATCTCCACGCCGGCGAGACCGAGGGAGCCCACAGCGTGCCGCAGCTCGGCCGCTGCCTGCTCGGGCGCCTGCAGCGGGACGGTCGCGACCGCGCGAAAGCGTTCGGGAGCGGTGGCCACCGTGACCGCCAGTGCCTCGTTGAACATCCGTGCGTAGCGCGCGCCCGCGTCGCCGTCTAGCGCGTACGCGGTGAGGTCGATCCAACTGGAGAGCACCTGAACCTGAACTCGGGTCGCGTCCATGGCCGCGATCCGGCGCGGCAGGTCGAGCAGCGCCGGCAGGATCGGCCGGGTCTGCACCTGCCCTGCGATGAGCACTGCGTACCGCCCGTCCTGCTGGGTGACCTCGATGCCGTAGCGCCCGCCATCGGCGACGAGCGCATCGATGACCCCTGTCGGCACGCAATGGGCGTGAACGTCGATGCTCACAGCGCGGCTGCCCGCATCCGGTCCGGCAGGTCGTCCTCCGGCTGCAGCGCGTAGACGCCGCCGTTGACGCGGTCGGTCACCCAGATGTCGAAGTCCGCCCCCACGAATACGTCGTTGACCTGCGCAGCCTGCTGACCGGCCGGCGTCTCTGGAATCCAATGTGCGATCTCGACCGGGTGCTCGCCGTCGCTGACGTCGTAGATCCGCAGCCCGGCATTGAAGTACGTGCAGAAGACGAGGTCGGCGCTGCGATAGGAGCCGGGCCGGTTCTCGTGCAGATTGTGCGGACCGAACCGCAACCCCAGGTCGTAGAACTCGTCAGCAGGAGGCGGGCAGACACCGATCACCCGCGGTCCCTTGTCGTCGGAGACGTCGACCACGTGCACGAGGTGCTCAGCACCCTCGCGCCCGTTGGTGACCACCTCGTCGGTGACCACGACGAGGTCGCGTCCGGGCAGCGGCAAGCAGGTGTGCGTGTCGCCGCCGGGCTCCCAGCGGAGACTGGACAGCGGGGTGGGCCTGCCGACGTCGGAGATGTCGAGCACGACGAGGCCGGCGTCGCCGTAACCCAGATAGGCCCGGTCGCCGTCGACGAGCGCGTGGTGCGCCGCGTACCGCTTGCCCTCGGGCCACGTGGGCTGCTCACCCCGTGCCACCCACTGGCCGGGCCACCACCAGCGGCCGGCCTCGACCGGGTGACGCACGTCGGCCATGTCCACGACGACCCAGATGCGGTCGTCGAATCCCTCGGGGATCGCAGAGACGTACGCGTACCGGCCACCGGTCCACACGATGCGATGAACGCCCTGGCCGGTCGAGTCGAACCACCCGACCTGCTCGGGGTCGAACGGATCGGACAGGTCGTAGACCGCCATCCCGGCGCTGAACGGGTCGCCGCCGCGAAACTGTTCGTGGTTGACGAGCAGCACGCCCTCGGCGACCTGCACCTTGTGCGTGTGGCTGCCGTGCGGTGCCATCCACCGCCGCACCAGCCGGATATCGGTTGGGTCGGAGGCGTCGAGGATGCTCGTGCCGGCGCCGCTGGGCCCGAAGTGCCCGACGTAGAGCGCGTCGCCCTCGCGCTGTACCTGCATGCCGTCGCCGTAGCCGCCGAGGTCCGAGTGTCCGACGGTGCGCAGTCCATGGCGATCTTCGCTCATGAGACCTCCTGCAGCCGGTCCGCGACCCAGTCGGCCACCGCGGGGCGTACGACGGCGGCGACGTTGTTGCACGAGTGGTTCCCACTGGGCTCGAGCCGTGCGGTCGCCCGGTCGCCGAGCGCTGCGACGATGCGGTGTGCGTGCTCCACCGGGATGATCCGGTCCTGCTCCCCGTGCACCACGAGCACCGGAGCGGGCAGAACGTCCAGCACGCCGTCCAGGGTCACGTCGTCGAGCAGGCCGCGCGCCTCGTCGAGGTCGGCGGCACCGACGAATTCGCGAAATCCCTCGCGGGTGACCGCTTGCAGGGACTCGAACGCCTGCAGGTCGTAGGGGCCGGCGATGTCCACCACTCCGCGCAGGCCGGGGATGAGCGCCGCGTGGCGCAGCGCCAGGTAGCCGCCGAAGCTGGTGCCCAGCACCACGACCCGCGACGGGTCCACGCCGTCGAGTCCGGATATCGCCGCGCCCACTGCCCGCATCGCGTCGTCGTACGCCGAGTCGCGGAACGGCACGCCGCTCCCGCCCTCGCCCTGCCCAGGACCCTCGACTGACAGGGTGGCCACGCCGCGGCGCAGGAAGTAGGGCTCGTAGGTGCTGAACTGCTCCTTTGTCGACTCGAGCCCCGGAACGAGGACGACCAGGCCGCACCGGCCGCGTCCCGTCGGCTCGCGGAGGTATCCCACGGCGGTCCTCCCGGCGCCGTACTGCACCGTCGTTCGGACCGCCGGCGGGTCGAGCAACGGCGCGCACCGTGCGTACGTCCGGACCATCCTGGCCTGTAACGACGCCCTCTGCTCCGGTTCCTCGGTGAGCACGAACTGTGCGAACTGCAGGCTGAGCGCCGCGCGGCGCAGATGCTCGGCCGCGGTTACCCGGTGCCCGACCGCCAGAGCCTGCTCACCAAGTCGCTCGTACTCGTCGGCCGTGGCCGTCCACGCCCCGGCCCAGGTGTCCCAGCCGTCGACGGCGTCGAGCGTGCGGACCAGGTCGAAGTAGTCGATGCCGTTGGCCAGGAAGCGCGGGAACCAGTTGGAGACCACTACGTCGACCTTGGACCGGTTCATGACCCGTCCCCTGTGATCGCCTCGTGCAGGAGGGCGGCAGCCGACGCCGTGAGCAGCAGCAGGATGACCCGCTGGAAGGTACGGGCGGACAGCCGCCGCGCCATGCGGGAGCCGAGCGGCAGCGCCACCGCGATCGGCACCAGCGCCAGGAGGCTCTCGACCACCCGTTCCGGCGTGTAGAGACCGAGACTGAACAACGTGGTGGTCTGCACCACGGAGAATGCGAAGAAGAGCGTGGAGAGTGCGAAGACGTACGCGCGAGGCGGCAGGCCGAATCCATGGAGGTAGGTCGAGAGGAGCGGGCCGGAGATCCCTGTCGCACCTTGCAGGCCACCGGCCGCGACGCCGACCGGGGGTGACGCGACCCTGGTGACGCGGGGTGAGAACGTGAAGCCGGGGCGAACGGTCGCCAGCGCGATGTAGGCGATGATCACTGCCGCCAGGATGGCCGACAGAATCCGGCTGTCAAGCGTCTTGAGCAGGATCGTGCCGACGATCGATCCGACGACTCCCCCCGCGAGCATCGCCGGTAGGTCACGCGTGAGCCGCGCCTCGGCGCGGTGAGACCACACCAGCCATCCGTTAGCCACCACACCCGGGATCGCCATCACCACCACGGACCGTTCGACGCCGAGGAAGGCGGCCATGACCGGGATGGCGATCTGGGGTAGGCCACCGCCGGTCGCACCCTTGATGAACGCGCCGACCGCGATCGCTGCGACGATGACGGCCAGGTCGACGGCGCCGGCACCGCTCACCGCCGGACCGGGCGGGGCGTCGTCGTCATGCCGTCCGGTGCAGGCGGGTGAGGACAAACTCGCGGTGGCCGAGCACCTCGGCGGCAGCCCAGCGCCCGGACGCCGTCCGCACCACGATCTCCTCGGTGAGATCGGCGGCCTCGTCCAACGACATGTCCTCGGTGATGATGCGGGATACGTCGAGGTCGATGTGCTCCGGCATCGTCGCGGCGGTGCGCGGGTTCGCGGTGAGCTTGAGCACGGGAACGATCGGGTTGCCGATGATGTTGCCCTGCCCGGTCGTGAACAGGTGCAGTGCGGCACCGCCGGCGACGAATAGCGTGATCGACTCAGCGGCGGCCGACGACGTGTCCATGAAGTAGAGGCCGCGACCTGCTGGTGCCTCGGCCATCTCGAGCACACCGTCGATCTTGGCGTTCCCGATCTTCTGAATGTTGCCCAGCGCCTTCTCCTCGATCGTGGTCAGCCCACCGGCGATGTTGCCTTCGGTGGGCTGAGAACCGAGCAGGTTCGCCTCCTGCGCGAGGATCACGTTCTGGTGCTCGTCGAAGAGACGCTGAAACTTCTCGCGCTGGACGGGATCGGTGATGCGGTCGGCCACGATGTGCTCCCCGCCGGTGAGCTCGGAGGTCTCACCGAAGAAGAATGTCCCTCCAGCCGCAGTGAAGCGCTCGGCGAACCGGCCGATGGTGGGGTTCGATCCGAGGCCGGACGTGGTGTCGGACTCGCCGCACTTCGTGCTGATGAGCAGGTCGGTGAGCGGGATCTCCTCTCTTGCCGTCCCTGTCGCCTCGTGGACCATCGCCGCGGCGGCGCGGCTGGCCTGCTCGATCACCTTCAGGTCGCCCTGGCCCTCGATCGAGAGCGAGACGACCGGCTTCCCGGTTGCCGCTACACCGTCGGCGACCCGCCTGGTCCAGTTGGGTTCGATCCCTATCACCACCACCGCCGCCACGTTGGGGTTGGCGCCGGTGCCGATGAGCGTGCGGAAATGCAGATCGAGGTCCGGGCCGAACTGCAGGCGGCCGTACGGATGGGGAAGCGGGAGCGTGCCCTGGATCACCTTCGCGACGGCCTCGGCAGCGGCGTTGGACAAGTCGTCGACCGGCAGGATCACGACGTGGTTGCGGCAGCCGACCCGTCCATCGGCCCGCCGGTATCCGAGGAACGTGCGTCCGGTGCTCATGCCCAGCGCTCTCCCTTCACGTTGTGCACATGGACGTGCTCGCCGGCGCGGATGGCCTTGGTCGCCCGGCCGATGACGGCGCCGTACTCCACGACCTGCTCCCCCGCACCGATGTCCCGCAGGGCGATCTTGTGGCCGAGTGGCACCGCCTCGAGGACGTCGAGTTCGATAGGGCCGCCGTTCTGTATCCGTCCACGCACGGCCGAACCGGGCGCGAGGTCGTGGACAGCCACCCCGACGACGTCGGCGGGGGCATGGACGAGGAAGCTCTGGTGCATGTCCGTCTCCTCCGGCGCTGGGCAGCCCGACGCCCCTGGTGCGGGCCGGATCTATACAATCGTTCGCAGCAGATTTGTCAAGAGCGCTGCCAGACGAGACCGTCCGAGCAGCGGGACATGTATCGTGACGCACCGCAAACGTTTGAGGCATGGTGTGGCCGACGTCGACCGGGAGGCCCCCGCGTGACCGGACGAGTGGTCGCCGTGATCGGCACCCGCTACCAGGACCTCTCCGTCGAGCTGGAGGTGCTGGGGCCGCTGGGGGTCGAGCTGGTCTCCGGCGACGGCGGATCGGCAGAGGACATCCTGTCCGTCGCGGCCTCCGCCGAAGTCGTGCTCGCCGGCTCGCGTCCGCGGTTCGACGAGCACGTGCTGGCCGGACTCGGCTGTCGTGGCATCGTCCGCTACGGCATCGGAACCGACACGATCGACCTCGACGCCGCTCGCCGGCAGGGCATCGCCGTCGCACGCGTCTCCGACTACGGCACCGAGGCGGTGGCATTCCACACCGTCTCCTTGGTGACGTCGCTGCTGCGCCGGCTGCGCGAGGCCGACCGTGCTGTACGTGCGGGAGAATGGGGCGTTGCCGGGCTACGTCCGCTGCACCTGCCGAGCCGGCTGACCGGCGGCGTCGTCGGCTACGGACGGATCGGTCGCCGGACTGCGTCCTACCTGCACGGCCTGGGCTTCTCGGTGTGTGCGTACGACGCGTACGTCGACCTTCCGGCCGACGACGGGGTGGAGGCGGCATCGCTGGAGGAGTTGCTCGAGCGCAGCGACGTCGTCACCCTGCACGTGCCGGGGAGGGAAGACGGCACGCCGCTCCTCGACGCGGCCTGGCTGAGGCGCATGCGCCCGGGAAGCGTGCTCGTCAACACCGCGCGCGGCTCGCTCGTCGACGTGCCCGCCCTCGTCCGCGCGCTCGCTGACGGGCGCCCTGCCGCCGCAGCCCTGGACGTCTACCCGACTGAGCCACCTGATGTCACCGTCTTCGACTCCGTCGCCGACCGCGTGCTGCTGACGCCGCACATGGCCTGGTACACCGACGAGTCCGAGTTGGACCTGCGGCTCAAAGCGGCGCAAGAGGCAGCGCGCCTGCTTCGCGGGGAGCCGTTGAAAGACCCCGTAGTGGAGACGGGCGTGGCCACCAGATGATCTACGACCTCGCGGAGATGACGAGCCCCGAGGCTGCAGAGGCGGTCGCCCGGTCGCGGACCGCTGTCGTCCCGCTCGGCAGCATCGAGCAACACGGACCGCACCTGCCCAACGGCACCGACACGATGGCGGCCGAGTTGGTCGCACGAGTCGTCGCTGACCGGTTGGACGCGGTCTACGCCCCGTTCGGTCCGTACGGAGTGACCCCGATCCACGCGGGCCACCCGGGCACGGTAGCGCTGCGCCGGGAGACCTTCGAAGCCCTCCTGTCCGACATCTGCACCGAGCTGATCAGGATGGGCGTCGAGATCTTCGTGCTGGTGAACTGGCACGAGGGCAACATCGCGTCGATGAACGCCGTCGCGACAGACCTGCAGGACCGCTTCGAGGCGACCTTCGTTGCTGCACAGGCCTGCTACGTCGCGCAGCGGCTGTACCGCGACGAGGGCGGTGAACTCACCCATGGCGGCGGCATCGAGACCCTTGCCGTCCTCGCCCACGACCCCGCGCTCGCCAAGGTCGACCGGGCCGGTGAGCCGACGCGTCCCCCGGGTGCGCACGAGATGGACCGGATGCGAAGGTCCTCCGAGGTGTACGGCTTCGTCACCGACGTCTCCGAGTTGGCCGCCGACGGCTGGTACGGCGACCCGGCCTGGGCGACCGCTGAGCGGGCCGAATCGTTCGCCGGCACGGTGGCCGAAGGAGTTCTGGAGCTCGTCGAGGACGTGTTCCGCGCACGGAACATCCGTTACGCGAGCAGGGAGAAGCCATGACGGAGAAGGTGCGACTCGCGCCGGTCGGCCTCGGCCGCTGGGCGCGAGTGCTCGCCCGCGGTGCGCAGCGCGGAGACATGATCGACCTCCACACATGCTTCAGCCGTGACGAGGCCAAGCGCGACGCGTTCTGCGAGGAGTTCGGCATCAAGCGCAGCGCCTCGTCGTACCAGGAGCTCCTCGCCGACGTCGACGTCGAGGGCGTGATCGTGACGACGCCGAACGACACCCACAAGGACGTCATCATCCAGGCCCTCGAGGCGGGGAAGGCCGTCTACACCGACAAGCCGATCGCCCACACGCTGGAGGACGCCAGCCGTATCGCCGCCTCGGTCGCGGACGCCGGGGCCGTCTTCGCCGTCGGGCACAGTTCCCGCCGGTTGTCCGGCCACCGCGAGATGAAGCGCTGGCTCGACGACGGTCGCCTCGGGGACATATCTCTCGCCGAGGCGAACTTCTCGAACGAACGTGGGCTGGAGCTCACCCCGCAGACCTGGCGGTACTACGCGGACAAGAGTCCGGGCGGGGCCTTCATCCAGCTCGGTGTGCACCACGCAGACACCCTGCAGTTCCTGCTCGGGCCGGTGAAGACGGTCACCGCGCACGCGCGCAGGCTCTACACGAGATCTGAGGTGCCGGACGCGATCATGGCGATCCTCGCGTTCGAGAGCGGCCCGCTCGGCTACATCGGCACGGGCTGGGCGTCGCCGGGTGTCTACTCGATGAACCTGCTGGGCACGAAGGCAAACCTGATGTACGACCTCGACTTCACACACTGGGACGAGTCCCACCTGGCCGACGACTGGTCCACGCTGCGTTCGCAGTTCTACGGCGAGTCGGTGCGACAGCCGGTCGAGCAGCCGCGCACTGACATGTTCCGCGAGCAACTCGACGAGTTCGCCCTGGCCATCCGCGGCGAGGCGACGGTCGAGGTCGGCGCCGAGCAGGCCGTGCGAGCGCTGGCGGTCGTGCGCTCTGCGATGGAGTCCTCGCAGCGCAACGGGCAGGCCGTCCACGTCGACGAGGTCGTGGCGGCGGCAGGGGCCGACCGCAGCCTCGCCTGAGCCGTCGCGGGAGTCGCCGTGCCCGTCGTGCCCGCCGCCGCGTTGCAGTTCGCACAACTGACCGGCCGGCAATCCGCGGATCCGCTGCCAACCGGTCTCGACACCGGTTGCAGCATCCGTGTGGTGCGAATCGGGCCGGGGCCGCGCACGCCGCACGTCCACCCGCGCAGCGCCGAACTTGCGTACGTGGTCGAGGGGGCGGGCACGGCGTGGGAGGGCGACGTTTCGACGCGCGTGGCCGCGGGGGACCTGTTGGTGATCCCCCGCGGGGTCCCGCACGCCACGGTGGCCGGCCCGACCGACCTGGTGCTGGTCTGCTTCTTCCCGTACGCGGACCTGTCCGCGAACCTCGTGGAGCTGGCCGGGCCGGTCCGCGGTGGTGCCGACCGGTAGATCCGAGGCCTACAGCTCGCCGGGCATGACCTCGAGACCGAGGTCCTCCTGCGCCTGCGTCAGGCAGGAGAAGTCGGCATGCTCCTTCCAGTCGAAGCCCTCGGGCACGTTGCCGTTCGCGATCATGTCCTCGTTCCACTGCTCGAACGCGTCGAGCGGAGCACCGCCGGTGAGCGCCCAGTTGTACTCCATCTCCGCCTGCCACTCGTCGAGGTCGCCCTCGGTCGGGGAGAGGTTGTACTCCTCGCCGAGCGCCACCGCCGCGTCCTGGTTGGCGGTGTAGTCGTCGCCTTCCGAGGCCCATTGCTTGGCGGCGATGCGCCCCTCGAGGTAGGCGCAGACCGCGTCCCTGTTGTCCTCCATGGTCTCGTCCTTGACGACCCAGACCTCCTGGGGAACGTCCATGTACTCCTGGAAGATCATCTCGCCGTTGCCCTCGTCGAGGGGAAGCAGGTGGCGGGGCTGCAGGACCGCGACGTCGAGCTGGCCGGCGAGCAGGGCATTCAGCCGGTCGTCCGAACCGCCTTCGACCTGCACCCACTCCATCGATTCCGGATCGACGCCGAGCTCCTCGAGGATCCTCTCCCCGACGGTGATGTTCCGGTCGCCGGCCGGTCCTCCGCTGATCTTCAGACCCTCGAGGTTCTCCGGGTCGACACCCTCACGGATGCCCAGGAACCAGGCCTCGGTGTCCTTCTCGACGCCGATGATGGTCATGGGAACGCTTCCCTCGGCGAGCGCAGCCCAGATCGCGTCACTCTCGCCCTGTGCGATCCACACGTCGCCGCCGAACAGGCCGGCGAGGTACTCGTCCGACGCGACCACCTCCGCCTCCTCGGTGAAGCCGAGGTCCGGCCAGAACATGTCGTCGGCGATCATCCAGGCGAGCTGGTTCATGTAGTCGTCGTTGTCGATGGCGAGCCGGACCTGGGTGAGGCTGAGACCGC